>NZ_CAWNXG010000030.1:0-59889 GCF_963878145.1 Photorhabdus sp. S10-54
ATCGACGCAGCAGTAAAGTTCTTCTAAATTAAACATGCCTGAGGATCTCCACGATTTTGTTTTCTTTGACAAAAACTTTGATCGTGCCTCAGGCACTTAGTTCCCTTCTTAAGCAAACCTCAGGTTATCTATGCTCCCGGGGATTCATTCCCTTGCCGCCGCGATGCATCTTGAAATCCATAGGGTATAGAGTGATTAATTTGATGAAGCTTGGACAAATCAGAGTCATTAAGACAACGAATCAAACCAATGCCCCATAAATCGTCAGTAAAGCAACGACAACAATGATAGAAAAAGTCACCTTTTTCGCCAATATCACCGCTGCAACAGGCGTTTGAATTGAATCAAGATGAGGCCCGCGACTTAATGAAAACTGAGCAAGCTGACAAAGCACTTTATATTGTGAAGTTCTTAAATCACTAAGAGAAGCAACCCACGCCGGTAAAGCCCGTTCACCATGCCCTAATAAAGCATAGGCAACGCCAGCCAGACGAGCAGGAACCCAATCCAACCAATGCAACAAGCTGTCAACACCAGATTGCGCTCGCTGAACCGAAGTACCATATAGCGCTAACCATCCCTGATAAGCTCTCAAAAAGCCATATCCCATCAAAATAACCGGACCTAATTTACCCGCTATAATCAACCAAAAAATCGGCGCCAGATAATAGCGAAAATTTATCCATAGCAACGCATTTTGTATCTCTCGCAACATATTCTCTTTGCTAGCATCAGAGGGTAAACCATGAATAATTGCGAGACGCGTAAGATATTCCCTTTGTTGTTCCCTATCATCCTGATGAACAGTACGAAAATATTCACGATAATCATGCCGTAAGCGCCCCGCTCCGATGCACAGCAAACAAATAAACACCCATAACACCAGTTCAAAAATGCCGAACATAAAATCATTTAATATTTCAATCAATACCCATGTAATTAGCATGACTACTAACGTCATTAAAAGGCTTTTCCATAACGAAAAGGATTTCATACCGGTAAATAATGGCTCAAGACGGTGCTCCAATTGCCAATGGTCACCCATTTTAAAAACTCGTTCCCACGCCAACACTAACAACAGTATAAAGAGAGTCATTCTTTCTGCTCCTGTAACAATTGCTGGTAATGTATCCAATCGAAATAAAGTCCCAGATCAATTTTTCTTCCCAGAACAACATTATTATAGCTAGTGATATGCTCTTTTATATCCAGCCCTTCCTATATACCCGTTATCTTTCAAGTTGCCTCTTTGTTGGCTGCACTCACTCACCCCAGTCACATAGTTCCCGGGGATTCGCTCCCTTGCCGTCGCGATGCATCTTGAAATCCATAGGGTATAAATCATTATGTCAGTACAACAAAATTTTCCTGGAGATAAACTATTTTCCTGGAGACAAACTAATACGATGAATAACCAATAAAACGGTTGCTCACCCTGTGGGCACAAATCGTGTGAAAGAAATTTTCTAACTCAATTCATCATGCAACCACATTTTTTCCTTTCCTTAATCTAGATGATAAAACCAAGATAGTAGTTGTTCACTACACAACAGGATAGCATGTTAAGATCATTAATATTGTTATCACCTCTGGAGCTTTTTAATGACAAAACAAAATTACAATGTAGATCAGCGCCGTGCAGTTCTTATGGAACACTTGCAGAATGACATTCCTGCCAGTGTAACCCTCGCACTAAAAGAAGATCTGGGCGGAAATACAAATTTCACCTCTGATATTACCGGCCAATTAATTCCCGCAGATAAACAAGCCACCGCTGTCATTATCACTCGGGAAGATGGCATTTTCTGTGGACAACAATGGTTGAATGAAGTTTTTACTCAATTAGGCGACCAAATCTCCATTGAATGGTTAGTCAAAGATAGTGATACGATTACAGCTAATCAAAAACTTTGCATATTACGAGGCCCAGCACAGATATTACTGACCGGTGAACGCACCGCCCTTAACTTTATTCAAACTCTCTCTGGCGTTGCAACGGAAGTCAGTCATTATGTTCACCGTCTTACCGGTTTAAAAACTCAATTACTTGATACACGCAAAACGCTACCAGGACTACGCACAGCCTTAAAATATGCCGTACTTTGCGGAGGTGGTAATAATCACCGCCTCGGATTATTCGATGCTTTCCTTATTAAAGAAAACCATATTATTGCCAATGGCTCTATTAAACAGGCAGTAGATAAAGCTCGTTATTCTCACCCTGATGTCCCTGTTGAAGTCGAAGTAGAAACGCTAGATGAACTCATTCTGGCACTCAAGGCTAATGTTGATATTATTATGCTAGATAATTTTACTATCCCAATGATGAAAGAAGCCGTCGCTATCACATCAGGAAAAGTCGCTTTAGAAGTATCCGGTAATATCACCCTGGATACTCTGCACAGCTATGCTGAAACAGGTATCGATTTTATCTCTGTTGGAGCACTCACCAAACATATTAGAGCATTAGATCTCTCAATGCGCTTTCAGTAATTATACCCGTTATCTTTCAAGTTGCCTCTTTGTTGGCTGCACTCACTCACCCCGGTCACATCGTTATCTATGCTCCCGGGGATTCGCTCCCTTGCCGTCGCGATCCATCTTGAAATCCATTGGGTATAGCAATAATGATATTGATGGTGGTGCAAATCAGCAATTAGTTACTCACAAATTTGCGAACACCACCGTAAATATTTTTGCAAACCTTGCAATTCAGAAATTCTTTTTCGAGTCAATTCTATAACCTTTATACATCCTGTTTCATTTTTTCCTCTTTCCTTCATTCTCTATATCGCAATACCACAACACGGAGAAAGAATATGAAACAACAAGGATTTACTTTAATGGAGATCATGGTTGCTATTGCTATCATTTCCATCTTAAGTGCCATTGGTATTCCTAGTTATCAGGGATATATTCAGAAAGCCGCTTTAACAGATATGCTACAAACTATTGTGCCTTACAAATCAGGTATAGAGCTTTGCAGTTTTGAAGCTGAAGATTTCATAGGTTGCAATACAGGAATACCATCAATTCCCAAAGGTCATAACAGCAGATATATCGGGAGTATTTCAGTTAAAAATGGAGAAGTGATCATTAACGGGCAACAGAGTCTTAAAAATCTCAGCGTTACATTAAAGCCGATACAAAATACACAAACAGGTACAATTAAATGGAATAATAAATGTGAATCAACAAATAGTTCATTAAAGAGCCGTTGTCAGGAAATATTTGAATTTTAATTCATTACCCTTATCAATACATATTTACACAGGAAGCAATCAATAATGAACTCACTTTCAACGGCAGAAAACACATTGATGGAAAGAGAAATTCATGATATTTGTCAACGCCACCAATCTGTTGTAATAAAAAAAGATGATAATACGATAACAATTGCCAGCAGCGAATTACCCAATGATGATTTATTATCAGCATTACGTTTTATTTCCGGATGTATTGTTAATGTAGAAATTTGGCCACTGGCAAGGATCGAATCAGTATTACATCAAAATATTTCACTGAATCATGTACCAGAGGAAAAATCCTCTCTATTACCACTTAAAGCTGATATCAATACAGATGAAAATGATGCCCCCGTCATTCAACTTATTAATCAAACTTTATTAACTGCAATTCAGCGGCGTGCATCCGATATTCATTTTGAACCCTTCCAACAGGGTTATCGTATCCGTATCCGGGTTGATGGCGCATTACACCTCTTGTCTTCGCCATCTCATCAAATGAATGCAAGCATTGCCGCACGCCTTAAAATAATGGCGAAATTGAATATTGCTGAAAAACGGTTACCTCAAGATGGACAATTTGATTGGTCTGACACCCGACACAACTATGCTATCCGTATGGCGACTTTGCCAACCATACACGGAGAAAAAGTTGTGCTTAGAATATTAAATACAATGCAGCAATTATCGTTAGATCAATTAGGTATTCCTGACCCATTATTGAATCAGCTCCGACAAAAACTCGCATTACCACAAGGAATGATTTTAGTGACTGGTCCAACGGGTAGTGGAAAAACCGTAACTTTATATAGCTGCTTACAATATCTGGATCAGAATAAAAAGAATATTTGTAGTGTAGAAGATCCCGTCGAGATCCCACTGAATGGCATTAATCAGACACAAACTAATAGCAAAATCGAGCTCAATTTTGCCAAAGTATTACGGGCACTATTACGCCAAGATCCTGATGTCATTATGGTAGGAGAAATACGTGATGGCGAAACAGCCGAAATTTCAGTAAAAGCGGCACAAACAGGTCATTTGGTTCTTTCTACATTACATACTAATTCAACCATAGATACATTATCGCGCCTACAAAATCTGGGTATTTCAGGTTATATGGCTGCTTCTTGTATCAAATTAATTATCGCCCAACGACTTGTCAGAAAATTATGTCTTCATTGCCGCAAGCAACAAACAGAAGAAACCATTATTAATATTGAAAATAATTCTCTATTTATTAAGCAATGGTTAGCAGTTGGTTGTGAGCATTGTTTCTCCGGTTATTATGGCCGAACGGCTATTTATGAATTCTTAGAAATAACTTATGATATTCAACAAATATTATCAGAACAGAATCCTAAAAATGTGCAAAAAACCATTATGGCTCAAAGAAAAGACACTTTACTTTCATCAGGTGTTTTATTAGTGGAACAAGGTATCACGACATTAGAAGAAATTTATCAAGTCACAGGTCAGGAATAATAATGAAAATTCATTATCTTTATAATTGGCAAGCAGTGAACAACAAAGGCGAAATATCAAAAGGGAAATCACTATGTGATAACAGGAAAGTTTTATATCATCAGCTTATTCATTCTGGATTGCAACCTTATAATATAAAATGTGAAAAATTGATATTTTATCATCAACAACAAATTGCCTACCGTTTGAATTTCATTCGTCAATTGGCAACACTATTATCATCAGGAATGCCATTACTGAATTGCCTCAACATTCTTATTCGAGAATGTGCTCATCCATTATGGCACTGTGTATTATTAGATATTAGCAAGAAAATTACCCGTGGAGAATCATTTTCATCCTCATTAAAAAATTATCCATTTCTATTCCCACCTTTATTTTGTCAACTTATTTCTGTTGGTGAATTAACCGGGCAATTAGAAGTCTGCTGTCAATTATTGGTTAAACAACAGGAGCAACAAGATAAGTTACAGAAGAAAATAGCAAAAGCACTACGTTATCCTCTGATTATTACCATTGTTGCCAGCATCATTATTTTATTGATGCTTATTTTTGTTTTACCTGAATTTGAACATATTTATCATTCATTTGATGCACAACTTCCTCTGCTCACCCGCAGTTTATTAATCACTTCCAACTGGCTGATTCAATACGGTGGCTATGGTGTTACTGGATTAATTATACTGTTCCTATTTTATCTACAATTACGTCAACGCCATACAATATGGATTACTCGTGAAAAAAATCTAATGTTACGTTTACCCGTTATTGCAAAATTAATTAGTTGTCAGCAATTAGGACAACTTTTCCATATTCTGTTTATGACACAAAAAGCCGGCCTAACACTCACCGCAGGGTTAGACAGTGCTATTGCATCAATAAATCATCCGGTATTTCTGCAAGCGACTAAATTCTTACGATCTCAAATTAATCAAGGGGTACCAATGAGCGAAACACTGAAACAACAATCTTGTTTTCCTGCTCTGTGTCAGCAGTTTGTCAGTGTTGGTGAAGAATCTGGCAATCTGGAGCTATTATTAGGCAATCTCGCTAATTGGTACCAACAACAAGCATTGGAGATTTCTGATAATATGACCCAGTTACTAGAACCAATACTTATAGTCATAATAGCAATTATTGTCGGTACGCTATTGCTCGCAATGTATTTACCCATTTTTCAACTGGGTACAATACTCACCTAAAGCAAAAATGATTCTGTCGCTTTGTCTCTAGGTCATCTGCCCCCTTTCGGTTACAATCCCGAAATAGTATCAAGTAATATTAAGGGATAGGATGACTTATATTATTGCACTCACAGGTGGGATTGGCAGCGGTAAAACCACCATCGCCAATGCTTTTGCAGCGCTTGGTGTTCCTCTTGTTGACGCAGATATTATTGCCAGAGAAGTCGTTGCTCCTGGAACGCCTGCCTTACAAACCATTTCAGAACACTTTGGTCATGACATATTGACACCCGATGGTAACCTTAACAGAGCACTGTTACGCCAGAAAATATTCACAAACAATCAAGAAAAACAGTGGGTTAATCAACTTCTTCACCCTCTAATACATCAAGAAACCCGACGGCAATTAGAACAGATAACGGCACCTTATGTTATTTGGGTTATTCCATTATTAGTCGAAAATAATTTAAGGCATTTGGCAGATCGGATTTTAGTCGTTGACGTTTCACCTGAATTACAAATCAGCCGGGTAGCCACTCGTGATGGTATTAGCAACCAACAGGTTGAAAATATTTTGGCTGCCCAGGCATCCCGTAGCGAGAGGCTGGCTTATGCCGATGACATTATCTCAAATCATGATAACGTACAGGCAATTGCTCCTCGTGTTGCCGAACTACATCAACAATATTTAAAGTTAGCTGGATCAGCCAGGCAGGATAATCATGATGAGTGACACAACTTCTACAATCATTTTTGAACACCCACTGAATGAAAAAATGCGGGCATGGTTGAGAATTGAATCTTCTCTGCAACAACTCACCAGTCAACGCCATCTAGACTCACTAGCAAGCAGCCTCGCCTTCTTCCGCACTGTGACTGAGCTACTTGAAGTGCTAGAACGAGGGGAAGTACGTTCTGAATTGCTAAAAGAGTTAGAACGCCAACAGGCAAAATTAAAACAATGGGCTGAAATACCCGATGTTGATATTAATATCGTCAATAGTTTCAGATTAAAATTGAAAGAGCGAGCTATCGCATTAAGTAAAGCTCCACGGCTGGGGCAATTCCTCAAAGAAGATAAAATTATCAGCCTGGTGCGCCAGCGTCTCAGTATTCCCAGTGGCTGTTGTGGTTTTGATCTACCCACCTTACATCTATGGCTTCACTTACCACAATCACAAAGAGATAAAATGGTCGCATTCTGGATTGATAGTTTGCTACCTCTCCAACAAGCCCTGGAAAGTATTTTAGAACTCATCCGCCAATCTGCTATTTTTCGTTCAGAAATCAGTAAAAACGGTTTCCATCAGAATACAGCAGAAGGCGCAGATTTACTAAGATTACGTTTGCCATTAACACCTTTATTGTTTCCCCAAATTTCCGGTCATAAGACCCGCTTTGCTATTCGTTTTTTACCATTAGATAGTGAAAAAGGCTCCGTGCCAGCTCATTTACCATTTGAATTGGCATGCTGTTAATATTACGAACTAATTATCAGGAAAATTATTATGTCTGAATTACTCACGATTGAATGTCCAACATGCGGTAAGACTGTGGTTTGGGGAGAAATAAGCCCATATCGCCCATTTTGCAGTAAACGCTGTCAATTAATTGACTTAGGCCAGTGGGCAAATGAAGAGAAACGGATACCAAGCCAAAGTGAAAACTCCGATAGTGATGATTGGAGTGGACAACCTGAGCAATAATAAATAGCCGCGTTATTAATAATGCGGCTATTGACAACTCAAGCAGTAAGTAATGCAACAATGCTGCGATTAGCAGGCGGGAATTCATCAGCAATTAAATCTTTCTGTAATACCCACCGAGAAAGTTGCTCTTCTTTACCGAAAGGTTCATTTTCCCATTCATCCACCAAGAAGAAATACAGAGTAATCAACCTGTCAGGAAAATCATGTTCAACCGTTTTTACCAGCTCATAATGAGTAACTGTAATACCAATTTCTTCCTGTAACTCACGTATTAAAGCCTGTTCAGGCGTTTCTTCTTTCTCAACTTTCCCACCAGGGAATTCCCAGAAACCACCCATATGGGCATCAGCATGACGCTGAGTAATAAAAATTTCATGTTGCGTATTTCTGATAATCCCAGCGGCTATATGCAGGCGTTTCTTTTCCATATTACCCTTACTTCTTCATCTATTTTTTTGATTGCTCAACAACTAAATGCTATATCCAACGTTGCTCACTTAAAACTAACAGTAAAAAGGCGGTTTCCCGCCTTTTCATTGTTACTGCAAGCGCCCGTGGCAATGTTTATATTTTCTACCCGATCCACAAGGACAAGGATCATTACGGCCTACTTTACGAGCTCCACTGGCAATCTGAGCTTCTGTTGTAGACATCAATGCGCCTTTTTCAACCTCATGGCTTAATTGCTGTTGCCTTGCCAAGCGTTCAGCTTCCGCCCGGCGCTGTTGCTCCAATGCCTCTACTTCCTCCGGCAATCTCACTTGAACTTTGCTCAATGTACTAATCACTTCATATTTCAGCGATTCCAGCATGTTTGCAAACATAGCGAAAGATTCACGTTTATATTCCTGTTTTGGATCTTTCTGAGCATAACCACGGAGATGGATCCCCTGACGTAGGTAATCCATTGCTGCCAGATGCTCTTTCCACAACATATCCAGAGTCTGCAACATGATACCTTTTTCGAAATTACGCATCATTTCAATGCCAACAATCTCTTCTTTACGTTTATAGACTTCAACAGCCTGTTCAAGGATACGCTCACGCAACGTCTCTTCGTGTAACTCAGGCTCTTTATCCAACCACTCTTTGATCGGCAACTCTAAATCGAAATCAGTCACTAAACGTTGCTGCAAACCTTCCACATCCCACATCTCTTCCAGAGATTGAGGGGGAATATAAGCATCGATGGTTGCTTTAAATACATCTTCACGAATGCTACCAATGGTTTCACTAACATCACTCACATCCAGCAAGTCGTTACGCTGAGCATAAATAGCACGGCGCTGATCGTTAGCAACATCATCGTATTCTAACAATTGTTTACGTATATCGAAGTTACGGCTCTCCACTTTACGTTGAGCATTAGCAATGGCTTTGGTTACCCACGGATGTTCAATCGCCTCACCCGGTTTCATACCCAGTTTACGCATCATGCCAGTGACACGATCAGAGGCAAAAATACGCATCAGTGAGTCTTCCATTGATAAATAGAAACGGGATGATCCCGCATCCCCTTGACGCCCGGAACGCCCGCGTAACTGATTATCAATACGACGAGACTCATGACGCTCCGTACCGATAATATGCAAACCACCCGCAGCCAGAACCATGTCATGACGCTCCTGCCATGCGGTTTTAATCTCTTCAATCTGAGCTTCTGTGGGCTCTGTCAATTTAGCAATTTCTGCCTGCCAACTGCCACCCAGCACAATATCTGTACCACGACCAGCCATGTTAGTCGCAATAGTTACCGCACTCGCCTGACCCGCCTGAGCAATAATATCCGCTTCCATTGCATGAAATTTGGCGTTAAGTACGTTGTGCTCGATACCCGCGTTAGTCAGTTCACGGGAAACCAGTTCAGATTTTTCAATAGAAATAGTTCCCACCAATACAGGTTGCCCCTTGCTGGTACGTTCTCGGATATCTTCAATGATAGCTTCAATTTTTTCAGCTTCGGTCATATAAACCAGATCTGGCAAATCATTACGGATCATTGGACGGTTTGTCGGAACCACAATGGTATCAAGCTTATAAATAGAGCTAAACTCAAACGCTTCTGTATCTGCCGTACCGGTCATACCCGCCAGTTTTTTATACAACCGGAAGTAGTTTTGGAAGGTAATTGAAGCTAACGTTTGGTTTTCATTCTGAATTTCTACACCCTCTTTAGCTTCAACAGCCTGATGCAATCCATCAGACCAGCGACGCCCCTGCATAGTACGGCCCGTATGCTCATCAACAATAATGACTTCACCCTCTTTCACGATATAGTCAACATCACGGGTAAACAGCGCATGGGCACGTAGTGCGGCTGTAACATGGTGCATTAACATGATGTTAGTGGGTGAATACAGAGATTCACCTTCTTCCATCAATTTCACTTCCACTAACAATTGCTCAACCAGAACCAGACCGCGTTCTGTCAAGTTAACCTGACGGGATTTCTCATCAACAGAAAAGTGGCCTTCTCCCTGGAAAGTCTCTGAATCTTCTTTTTCCTGGCGAATCAGTTTAGGGATCAGCTTATTGACCTTGATATAAAGTTCAGAGCTGTCTTCCGCCGGGCCGGAAATAATCAATGGGGTACGCGCTTCGTCAATCAGAATGGAGTCAACCTCATCCACCAGCGCATAATGCAATTTACGCTGAACACGCTCTTCCGGACTAAATGCCATGTTGTCACGAAGATAGTCAAAGCCATATTCGTTGTTAGTACCATAGGTAATATCCGCCGCATATGCCTGGCGTTTAACGGGTGCCGGCATACCTGGCAGGTTAATACCAACACTCAATCCCAGAAATTCAAACAATGGGCGGTTATTTTCGGCATCACGCTGCGCCAGATAATCATTCACAGTGACTACGTGAACACCATGCCCAGTTAATGCATTCAAATAAGCAGGCAAAGTCGCTGTCAGTGTTTTACCTTCACCAGTGCGCATCTCCGCAATACAACGTTCATTCAGAACCATACCACCCAGTAACTGAACGTCGAAATGACGCATAGCAAACACGCGCTTACTTGCTTCACGTACTGTTGCAAACGCTTCAGGTAACAGATTTTCCAGCGATTCGCCTTTTTCCAAACGGGAACGGAATTCGGCTGTTTTACCCTTCAATTCATCATCAGACAATTTTTCAAACTCTGGCTCCATGCGGTTGATGACATCAACAACTTTACGCATACGGCGCAGTGTACGGTCATTACGACTACCAAAAACCTTTGTTAATAATTTAATCAGCATAGTTAATTACATCTCAGATAAGGCCGTTATCTCGCAGCCAGCAAATAGTTATTTATTTCGAAAATTTGTAAAAAAACGAAGATTCAGAGGTAAGCAGTAGGACCTGCACGGATACCTTGGGCTTTAGCAATCCAAAACGTCGGAGTATAAGAAGATTGTGATGCAACATTCAGGAACAGTATATCTAAGACTGGTTCAGGTGGCTTAGGTTCCCGAACTAATAGTGTATTCAGGGTTTCCAGAACAAGCTGCTGAATACTGCAAGAACTTAACCGGATACTTTGTTTTGCTGTTTCATCGCTCATAGGTTGCGAAACAGAAAAAGCAAAAGAAAGCTGTCTTATCACGTTACGTACAGCATGTTGTTGCCAGTAATTAACGCCATTGGCTGGCTGGTGTTGAACATTCTGCAATGAGAATAGATTATCAAAAGCCGATAAAGCCTGATTTTGCCAACTCTGGCTAGGCGAGGTATTAGCTTGTGAAATATTATCGGTAACACCCGCTAAAATGGTAGGAACGCCAATACTTGCCGCAACCACCCCTAATAACAGATGTGACCAGAAATAACGTCTGCCAAATTGTCGCCAAAGATTTAGAATACCCATTAATCCTTCATCATACCGGAGCTACTTTCATTATGCGCGATAGCCGCCCACAATCATTAGATGTTCTTTTTGAAGACGCCGCCGCCGTTGAGAAAAGCCCGCTTCATGTTATCCAGCAACGTGCCGTCGCTTTGTTAAAACTTAACCGTGCCGTTGTCAGCTTGCTTCCCGCACAATTACATCCGTGGTGCCGGGTCGCTAATTATCGCAAACAAATTCTGGTACTGGAAGCAGGAAACGCCAGTTGGATGACCAGATTACGTTACGAGCTGCCAACGCTGCTTTCTACACTAAGAAGCGAAATTCTACCATCATTGTCATCTATCGACATCAGGATTAACCCATCACTCATGATTAAGCATGGCAATAGTGCGCAGAGCTTCGCAAAAACGATGAGCGATGATCATAAAACTTTACCGACACGTCAGTTAAGTCAAGAGAGTGCGAAAGAATTAATAATGCTAGCGAACCGTAGTCCAAAAAAGCTGAAGGAAAGATTAGAACGACTAGCTGCACTGGCCGGAGAGAGTGCCAGTACAGCTAAAACGACTAAGCGATAACGCTAAATAAATTTAAGTGCTAACGCTGATAAGTGCTAACGCTGAATAGTGTTAACGCCGAGTAAAAAACATCAGCGAGAACAAAATCACTGATAACATAACCCACTGATATATCATTGAATTATTATCAGCATACTAGAGAGTTATGCCATTGCAGTTGATGGAGCACGAAAAGCCAATGGCATTTCAGCTTCATCTTCGAAAGTAATCAGCTCCCATGCACTTTCTTGCGCCAGAACTGCCTGCAATAGTTTATTGTTCAACGCATGACCAGATTTGAACGCAGTAAATGCGCCAATGATGTTATAGCCACACATAAACAGATCACCAATTGCATCCAGCATTTTATGGCGGACAAATTCGTCTTCAAAACGCAAGCCATCTTCATTAAGCACACGATAGTCATCAACAACAATCGCACAATCAAAGCTGCCACCTAAACACAACCCTTTAGATTGTAAGTACTCAATATCACGCATAAAGCCAAATGTACGTGCACGACTGATTTGACGAACAAACGCTTCTGCCGAGAAATCCAGACAGTAACGTTGAGTGCTTGAATCAATCGCAGGGTGATTGAAATCAATAGTGAAATCCAGGCTGAAACCATTATAAGGTGCCATCTCTGCCCACTTATCCCCCTCCTCCACACGCACGGTTTCCTTAATACGCAGGAATTTTTTAGATGTGTTCAGCTCTTCAATACCCGCATCCAACAGCAGGAAAACAAACGGGCTGGCACTACCATCCATAATGGGAATTTCTGGCGCATCAACTTCGATAATAATATTATCGATACCTAACCCCGCAAGCGCTGCATTCAGGTGCTCAACCGTTGAGATTCGCACGTCATGCTCATTTACCAAGCAAGTACAGAGCATAGTATCACGCACGGATTTTGCATCTGCCGGAAAATCAACCGGTGGATTCAAGTCAGTGCGGCGATAGATGACCCCGGTGTTAGCCGGTGCTGGGCGCATTGTTAGCGTGACTTTTTTGCCGGTATGTAGACCGACACCAGTCGCCTGAACAATACGTTTAAGTGTCCTTTGTTTGATCATCGTTTTATCTCGCAATGTTATCCATCCTGCCAACCACTATACACTATGATTGGCGGGCAAGTTTAGCACAAAAAGCGGAGAATCCAATTTTTTAGCTATTAATCGGCCTGTTTACGCAAAAATGCAGGAATATCCAAATAATCGGGCTCCTTGCTAGTTTGTACGCTTTGGTCATTCACCACTTTTGCTGCTGGTTTATTTTCTTCAGACAATGAAGACATACCGCCAGGCATTTGCTGATGACGGTGTTCCATTACACTTGACTGAGAAGACTTATTGGTAACCAACGTAATTTCAGGACGTTTATCCATACCAATACCCGTGGCAACCACAGTCACACGCAACTCATCATTCATGTCTGGATCCAGAGAGGTACCGATCACGACAGTTGCATTATCAGATGCAAATGCTCGGATCGTGTTACCCACTGTTTCGAACTCATCCAAACGCAGATCAAAGCCAGCAGTAATGTTAACCAGAACACCACGAGCGCCTGACAAGTCGATATCTTCCAGCAATGGGCTGGATATCGCCATCTCAGCAGCTTCTTCCGCACGATCTTCACCCTGCGCAATACCGGAACCCATCATAGCGTAGCCCATTTCGGACATCACGGTACGCACATCAGCAAAGTCAACATTCATTAGACCTGGACGCGTGATCAGTTCAGCGATACCCTGAACCGCACCTTTCAAAACATCATTAGCTGCGCCGAAAGCATCCAGGAGTGAAATGCCGCGGCCAAGTACTTTTAACAGTTTGTCGTTAGGGATAGTAATCAATGAATCTACATGCTTGGACAATTCAGTGATCCCTTGTTCGGCAAATGCCATACGTTTCTTACCTTCGAAATTGAAAGGCTTAGTCACCACAGCAACTGTCAAAATTCCCAGCTCTTTTGCAATCTCAGCCACCACAGGCGCGGCGCCAGTACCGGTACCACCGCCCATACCGGCAGCGATAAATACCATATCCGCACCATCAAGCGCAGTACGCAATGCATCCCGATCTTCTTGAGCAGCAGTACGACCAACTTCCGGGTTTGCACCCGCCCCCAAACCTTTAGTAATACCATTACCAATCTGGATAGTCTGGCCGACAGCAGTTTTACGCAATGCCTGAGCATCCGTATTTACTGCAAAGAATTCAACACCTTCGATGCGTTCACGCACCATGTGCTCAACAGCGTTACCGCCGCCGCCGCCGACGCCGATGACCTTAATCACCGCGTCATTGGTTAATTCTATTGGTTCAAACATAGTTTCTCTCCGCTTTATGCCTTTATATCGAGACTAAAAATAGATGTAGTCTCTGTATAAAATTAAAACTCTTTTTTCAGCCAGCTACTGACTCTCTTAAACCAACGGCTCACTGAAACATGTTTTTCAATATCCGCATCACCATTAAGATGAGAGGCTTTTCCGTAATGCAGCAACCCTACCGCTGTTGAATAATAGGGTTGCTGCGCATAGTCCGTCAGACCAGTAATATTAAGAGGTTGACCGATACGCACCTGAGCATGAAACACACGCTGAGCGCATTCAGCCAAACCATCAATCTGAGCACCACCGCCAGTCAAGACAATACCCGCCGCCAGATGGTGTTTAACCCCCTGCTGGCGTAACTGTTCCTGCAATCGCAAGATTTCATCATTCACTAAATTCAGTAATTCGATGTAACGCGGCTCAATGACTTCAGCCAACGTCTGACGCTGTAAGCTACGTGGTGGGCGTCCACCGACACTAGGTACCTCCACACTTTCATCTTTGCTGACCAACGAACCTAGTGCACAACCGTGGCGTACTTTTATCGTTTCTGCATCGCTTGGTGGCGTACCAAAGGCATAAGCAATATCACTGGTGACAACGTTACCGGCATAAGGAATAACTTTGGTATGACGCAGCGCTCCGCCGGTATACACCGCAATATCCATCGTCCCTCCGCCAATATCTACCACGCAAACGCCCAATTCACGCTCGTCTTCGGTCAAAACAGCATAGCTGGCAGCCAACCCGGAAAAAATAAGCTGATCGACTTTCAAGCCACAGCGTTCAACGGCTTTTGCAATATTCTTCGCCATATCATTATGACAGGTAATCAAGTGAACTTTCGCCTGCATACGTACACCGGAAAGCCCCACCGGATTTTTAATGCCTTCCTGATAATCGATAGCATATTCTTGCGGAATAACATGCAGTATTCGGTATTCATCACGTACACGAACTGATTTGGCAGTATGAACAACATTGTCCACATCTTCCTGAGTAACTTCCTCTTCGGAAATAGGAACCATCCCGATTTCATTCTGACAACTGATATGTTTTCCAGATAACGCCAGATAAACAGAGGAAATTTGACAATCTGCCATCAATTCAGCCTGATCGATAGCCCGCTGTACACATTTAACAACCGACTCTAGGTCGTTTACACCGCCTTTATCCATACCGCGGGATGGACAGCTTCCCACCCCGATAATATTAACCATACCATCGGGCAGAATTTCACCAACAAGGGCAGATACCTTTGCTGTGCCAATCTCTAGGCCAACTACTAATTTTCTGTCCGTCGATTTGATCATCGTTGTTCTGCCTGCCTCATATAATTATTGCCAGTAATTGTTTATTGCCCTTTGACCGGAGCATTAGGATCACCAATTGGTAAAGATGCCCAACCTACCGCGGCACCACTGTCATAACGCAAATCCACATAATCTACCCTTTTCTCTGTGTTCTGCTGTAACAGCGGATAAAGCTCGATAAAACGTTTAATACGGCCTGTTGTATCCATTCTTCCCAGCTTTAGCTGGATACCATTATCCAGAGTCAGTTGCCAGGAACGACGCGCAGTCATTGCCGTCGCTTTTAATTTCAGTTTATTGGCAGCGAGAAGTTTAGCCATGGCTCGGTAACCATCAAGTACTTCTTTTTCACTGCTTTGTGGGCCATAAAGCATCGGGAAATACCCTTTAGTTCCCCATTCAGCCGGAATGCTGAATACCTGACCTTCGGTATCCAGCATCTGTGTGTCATTCCAGCGCACATAAGGGATATATTCTACCAGATGAATTCTCAGTTCATCAGGCCACTGTTTACGGACAGTGACTTGCCTTATCCACGGCATCCGTTCAATTTGTTGCTGAATGATATTCACATCCTGCGTCATGAAAGTTCCCGGTTGCCCTAGTGACAAAATTGCCTGCCGGATATCATCGTTGGTAGTGTAGTGACGCTCACCCGTTACCACCAGTTTTGAAATAGGCAATCTGTTAGCATCTTTCATCCAGTTAAGGACGGCCAAACCTCCCCAAATAATGGTCCCAAGTACCATCAGGAAGAAGATAAGCCCTGCCAGGTAAGAGCCGTTACTAGGACGGGAACTGCTATTTTCATTATCCCGTCCCCTCACTTTCAGGGCCGCTTGAGACATATCAATCAGCCAACTCCAAAATCTTTACCACCAACTGTGAAAAACTTAATCCCGCCTGACGCGCAGCCATCGGCACCAAGCTGTGACTGGTCATCCCCGGAGAGGTATTCACTTCCAACAGATAGAAATCACCATCAGTATCCATCATGACATCAACTCGCCCCCAACCACTGCACCCAACTGACTGATAAGCTTTAAGCGCCAGTTCTGTCAATTGCTGCTCTTTTTCATCACTTAAGCCACTTGGACAAAAATATTGTGTTTCTTCAGACCAATATTTTGCATCATAGTCATAAAAAACAGCAGCGGGTTGAATACGAATAGAAGGCAAAGCCGTATCACCAAGGATGGCTACTGTGTATTCCGGGCCGTTCAACCATTTTTCTACCAGCAAGTCAACGTCATAACGAAACGCTGCCTCTAATGCGCCACGCAACTCTGAAATCTCATCAACCTTAGTCATACCAACACTGGAACCTTCCAGACTTGGCTTAACAATTAATGGCAAACCTAAACCTGCTACATATTCTTGGAGTTGAGAATCAGTCAATCGTTCAAATTGCTGAGAATTAATTGAAACATATGGCGAAACAGTCAACCCAATTCCCTGCCATAACTGTTTTGTCCGCAATTTATCCATTGACAGTGCAGAGGCCATCACGCCACTACCGGTATAGGGTAACTGCAAAAATTCCAATACACCTTGCAAAGTACCGTCTTCCCCACCACGCCCATGAAGCGCGATAAAGACTTTCTCAAATCCAGCTTCTTTAAGTTGAGTCACAGGAAAATCTTTTGTATCAACTGGATGTGCATCAATACCCGCTTCTCTCAATCCAGCCAACACGGCTTGTCCCGATAACAGCGAAACTTCACGCTCAGCGGAAGTTCCTCCCAACAGTACCGCGACTTTCTCAGCCATTGTGTTTTTCCTCATTCAAAGATGGCTGTAATTTCGTTTCAGCCAGATTACGCGCTATTTTGCCTATATTGCCGGCCCCTTGAACCAGAATTAAATCATTACCATCCAGCACCTGTGCCAATGCAGCGGTCACCTTTGCCGGATCAGAGACCAAAATCGGATCTAACTTACCGCGGCTACGGATAGTACGGCACAACGAACGACTATCTGCCCCCGGAATAACCACTTCACCCGCAGAGTAAACATCCAACATCAGCAATACATCTACCTGATTCAATACATTGGCAAAGTCATCGTACAAATCACGAGTTCGGGTATAACGATGAGGTTGAAATATCATCACAATCCGTTTATCCGGCCAGCCAGCACGAGCGGCTTTAATGGTTGCATCCACTTCCGTTGGATGATGACCATAATCATCAACCAACATCGCACTGCCACCTTTGCCGTTAACATGTTCCAGAGGAAAATTCCCCAAAAAATCAAAACGGCGCCCGGTTCCCTGAAAACCTGCCAACGCAGCCAAAATATCACTGCCAGAAATCCCCTCCTCAGTCGCAACAGCCACTGCCGCCGCCGCATTCAGCGCATTATGGCGACCCGGTGCATTCAATACGACTTTCAGATCCGCCATATCTTGACGACTAACAGTAAAATATCCCTGAGCACCTTTTTGCTGATAATGGGTGATACGTACGTCCGCTTCTTCACTAAAACCATACGTCGTGATATAGCGCCCAACACGAGGAATTAACTCTTTGGCAACCGGATCATCAATGCACATGACTGCACGTCCGTAAAAAGGTAGGTTGTGCAAGAAGTTGATAAACGTCTGTTTCAAGTTTTCGAAGTCACCATGATAGGTATCCATATGGTCTGCTTCGATATTCGTAATGACCGCCACCATCGGCTGCAAATGCAAGAAAGAAGCATCACTTTCGTCAGCTTCCGCAATTAAATAACGGCTACTGCCAAGACGAGCATGCGTTCCTGCTGCTTTAACTAAACCACCATTAACAAAAGTGGGATCTAAACCAGCCTGTGCATAGATGCTAGAAATCATCGCTGTTGTTGTCGTTTTACCGTGAGTCCCGGCAATAGCAATACCATGACGGTAGCGCATCAGTTCTGCCAACATCTCTGCTCTGCGAATAACCGGAATTCGGGCCTCACGAGCAGCAACAATTTCCGGGTTATCCGCCAAGATTGCGCTTGAAGCCACAACAACACTGGCATCCAGTATATTTTCAGGACGATGATTAAAATAAATCTGAGCGCCCAACTTAGTCAGTTGCCGAGTTACCGGGTTTGGGGCCAAATCAGATCCACTGATCTGATAACCTTCATTAGCCAACACTTCGGCGATCCCCCCCATGCCAGCACCACCAATGCCAACAAAGTGGATGTGCCTGACTTTTCTCATCTCAGGCACGAAAACTCTTAATTTCGCCAGTTGTTGTGTATTCACGTTTTCTTCTTCACTATATATGTTTGCTTCACCGCCCCTTTTAAGGCGGTCTAAATCATTTTTTTGCCGCATCGATTAATGCCGCCGATACTCGCTCAGTTGCATCAATAATTGCTGCTGAACGGGCTTTTTCCGCCATTTCCAGCAATTGCGGCCGTTGCCACTGAGTTAATAATTCGATTACTGCATCAACCGTAAATTGGGGTTGCTCCAATATTTTTGCTGCGCCAACCTTTTCTAGAGGTAACGCATTCCAGTATTGCTGACGATCTTTATGCTGAAATGGCACAAAAATCCCAGGTAATCCCGCCGCTGACACTTCACTAACCGTCAACGCGCCAGAACGACAAATCACCACATCAGCCCAAGCATAAGCTTGTGCCATATCGTCAATAAATTCAGTAATCTTATGTTCGCATTTAACTAAATTGTCATAGGCATTCTGAACACTTTCTTTAGCCCCTTTGCCTGTCTGATGCCAAAGAGTAATTTTATCACCCATACGGGCAGCAATTTCAGGCATTGCCTGGTTAAGAATTCTCGCCCCCTGACTGCCACCAACAACCAGAACTCGAATCGGACCTTCACGCCCTGTCAAACGTTGTTCAGGTATAGGCAGTGTCAACACATCTTCGCGAACAGGATTGCCAACAACGGGCGCTTTTGGAAATGCGCCGGGAAATGCTTGTAAAACAGTCGTAGCGATTTTAGCCAGCCACCGGTTTGTCAGCCCGGCAATACCATTCTGTTCATGCAATACAACCGGAACACCGCACATCCACGCAGCAATGCCGCCGGGACCAGAAACATATCCCCCCATGCCAAGCACGACATCTGGCTGATAGCGACGCATAATCGCCTTTGCCTGACGAATTGCTTTGAAAATCCGGACCGGGGCAGCCAACAATGCTTTGATCCCTTTACCTCGCAGACCAGAAATCTGAATAAATTCAATATCAATGCCATGTTTTGGCACTAAATCGGCTTCCATACGATCCGCTGTTCCCAACCAGAGAACGTCCCAGCCCTGGTCTTTTAAATGATGAGCTACAGCCAGACCAGGGAAGACATGTCCTCCAGTTCCACCTGCCATCACCATCAAACGCCGGGTTTTGCCACTCATCGGGGGCTCCTTACAAACGCTTGAGCTTTTGCCAAGCGTGTTTCAAAATCAATTCTTAATAGCAATACGATAGCTGTCGACATAATCAGCAAACTTGAACCACCGTAACTAATCAAAGGTAAAGTCAAACCTTTAGTCGGTAACATACCTGCGGCGGCCCCAACGTTAACCAGAGCTTGGAAACTAAACCAAATACCCACCGAACAAGCCAGAAAACCCGAAAAACGCTGATCCATCTGTAATGCGCGACGACCTATCGTCATTGCGCGAAAAGCGACGAAGAATATCATTAACAACACCAAAACCACACCTACGTAACCTAATTCTTCTGCCAAAACAGAGAAAATAAAGTCAGTATGTGCTTCCGGCAGGTATTCCAGTTTCTGTACTGAATTTCCTAGTCCTTGCCCTAAAAATTCCCCTCGACCAAAAGCCATCAAAGATTGCGTTAATTGATAACCTTTGCCGTATGGATCTTCCCAAGGATCCAGAAAGGAAGTTACACGGCGTATACGGTAAGGTTCAGCAATGATTAACAAAACCACCGCGAATACCCCTGAACCAATAATTGCTAGAAACTGCCATAATTTTGCCCCGGCCAGAAATAGCATTGCCAACGTTGTTACAAACAGTACAACCACTGTTCCCAAGTCAGGTTGAGCCAGAAGTAACACCGCTAACACGACCATCACGCCCATTGGCTTACAGAATCCCCAAAAGTTATTCCGCACTTCTTCTACTTTGCGCACCAAATAACTGGCGAGATAGCAAAATAGAGAAAGTTTCGATAACTCAGCAGGTTGAATTCTCAAAGGCCCAATGGCAATCCAACGCGATGCACCATTTACTGAATTTCCCACCACCAGGACAACCAGCAACAAAATAACGGAAATAAGCAGCATCAGATTGCTATAGCGTTGCCAGAAATCCATTGAGATACGCAATGTAATCAATGACAACCCGAAAGCCAGCAAGAGATAAATCGCATCACGCTTAGCAAACAGAAACGGATCTTCTGCAAGACGCTGCCCAACCGGCATCGATGCTGATGTCACCATAACAAAGCCGATAATTCCTAATCCGAGTGTCAGCCAAACCAGTGTGCGATCATACAACACCATATTGGCGGCATCAGTTTCACGGCCACCAATAACCCAGTCTTTTAATCTACTGAATCCCGGAATAGACATCAGCCCAACTCCTCTGCCAAGCGGGTAAACTCATGACCACGCTGTTCAAAATTACGGAACTGATCAAGGCTTGCACAAGCAGGAGATAACAGCACCATGTCACCAGCCACCAGACGCGGAGCAATATCACGTATCGCCTGTTCCATAGTTTCAGTCAATGTCGCTATTTCCGGGCGTAGTTGAGCCAACTGTTTTCCATCCCGACCAAAGCAGTAAAGCTGAACTTTATTCCCGCTCAGGAAAGGTTTAAGCGGAGAAAAATCTGCCGACTTGCCATCACCACCTAACAGCAAATAAAGCGAACCCTCCAGGTTCAGACCATCAAGCGCCGCCACTGTACTACCAACATTGGTCGCCTTAGAATCGTTAATCCAACGCACCCCGTTGTTCAGGCGAACAAGCTGGAAACGGTGGTCAAGTCCCGGATAAACCGTCAATGTTGCCAAACTGGCTTCACGAGGAATACCAACCGCATCAGCTAAAGCCAATGCAACCAACCCATTGACGTAGTTATGTCGTCCAGTCAGCTTAATTTCATTTGTCGCCAGCAGTGATTGGTTGTGAGCTTTCAAAAAAGCATTTTCACTATCAAGCTGGTAGTCACCACAATCGACACCAAAGCTGACACAACGGCTATCCATACCCGTTTCAGGCAGTGTCAAGGGATCTTGAGCATTCACAATGCATCTTTTCGCCTGACGATAAATCCTCAGTTTAGCTGCCCGGTACTGAGATACCCCCTGAGGATAACGATCCATATGGTCCTCAGTCACATTAAGCACAGTGGCGGCTGTTGCGTTCAGACTATATGTAGTTTCCAACTGGAAACTGGAGAGCTCTAAGACATAAAGCTGACAAGATTTCTTCAACAATTCTAATGCAGGTAGGCCAATATTACCGCCAACACCCACCTGCCAATTAGCCGCTTTCGCCATTTCACCGACAAGACTGGTAACGGTACTTTTACCATTAGAGCCGGTAATGGCGACTATCGGGGCTGTTGTTTCACGGCAAAACAACTCGATATCACCAACAATTTCAATACCTGCATTAGCCGCAGCCTGCAATTCCGCCGTTGCCAAGGCAACGCCTGGGCTTACAACAATCAAGTCAGCATCCATCAACCAGCCAACATTCAGGCTTCCACTGTGACACTCAACACCATCGGGCAGTTTATCCTTGCCGGGTGGTACCGCACGAGTATCTATCACATGAGGGATCACACCTCGTGCCATAAAAAAGTCAACACAGGAGAGACCCGTTAGCCCCAACCCGATAATGACGACTTTTTTACCCAAATAATCTGCCATGATTAACGTACCTTCAATGTTGCCAAGCCAATCAGCACTAGCATCAGAGAAATAATCCAAAAACGCACAATAACACGCGGTTCTGGCCAGCCTTTCAATTCATAATGATGGTGAATAGGCGCCATACGGAAAATACGCTGCCCGCGCAGTTTAAAAGAACCCACCTGTAAAATAACTGACAGGGTTTCCACCACAAATACACCGCCCATAATCACCAGTAGAAACTCTTGGCGTAGCAACACAGCAATCGTCCCCAGTGCACCACCTAATGCCAAAGAGCCCACATCCCCCATGAAAACCTGAGCCGGATAAGTGTTGAACCACAAGAAACCTAGTCCTGCGCCAACAATCGCAGTACAGACGATAACCAGCTCGCCAGCATGGCTCAGATAAGGGATATGCAGATAGTTAGCAAAATTGACATTACCTGTCGCCCATGCCACCAAAGCAAAACCCGCGGCAACAAAAACGGTTGGCATAATTGCCAAACCATCCAATCCGTCAGTCAAATTCACTGCATTACTGGTTCCGACAATCACAAAGTAAGTCAACAGAATATAAAGCACACCCAGTTGCGGCATCACATCTTTAAAGAATGGCACGACCAATTGTGTTGCCGGAGTATCTTTACCGAAACTGTACATTGCAAACGCCACCCCCAACGCCAGGACGGACTGCCAGAAATACTTCCAACGGGCAATCAACCCTTTAGTATCTTTGCGCACAACTTTACGGTAATCATCCACGAAACCAACAATGCCGTAACCAATCAGCACAATCAGCACGCACCAAACATAGGGGTTATTCAAGCGCACCCACAACAGTGTAGAAATCGTAATTGAAAGTAAAATCAGCAAACCACCCATCGTCGGCGTACCACGTTTGCTAAAGTGAGATTCCGGCCCATCATTGCGAACAACCTGCCCAATTTGTAATTTTTGCAGAAAGGCGATCATACGCGGCCCCATCCACAATGCGATAGCCAAAGCAGTCAGCAGGCTGACGATAGCCCTAAACGTCAAGTAAGAAAAGACGTTAAAGCCGGAGTGATATTTGACCAAATATTCGGCCAGCCAAACTAACATGTAAAGCTCTCCTGTAATGCGTGGACAACATCTTCCATTGTGGTATTACGCGAACCTTTAACTAACACTGAAAAGACTTTGTGTTGTTGTAATAGTGGAACCAATGTTGCGATCAATGCAGCTTTATCCGCAAAATGCTGACCACAACCGCTCGCTTCACTAACATGAATACTTAATTCGCCCACACTGAACACACTATCGATACCGCGAGAAGCTGCGGTTTCACCAATCTGACGATGGTAATCTGCTGACTGTTCACCCAATGCCCCTATATCGCCAACAACCAGCACTCGGTAACCCGGCATCTGTGATAACACCTGAACTGCAACGGTCATTGAACCGACATTGGCGTTATAAGTATCATCAAGCAGCAATTTTCCTTCTGCCAGATTGATTGGAAACAACCGCCCTGGTACCGCTTTCAGCTCAGACAAGCCCAAACGGATATCTCGCAGGGTTGCGCCAACAGAAATTGCTAACGCACTGGCCGCTAACGCATTGGCGATATTGTGTTTTCCAGGCAACGGCAAATTGATTTCTGTGCTACCAATAGGCGTATGCAGACAAAAATCCGTAGTCAGTTGTTTAACCTGAACATCTGTAGCGTAAAAATCAGCACCTGATGCTTGTTGCATGGAAAAACGCTGTACTGTTTTGTCGCCAATAACCTGCTGCCAGTGAGTCCAATCATTGCTTTCCATATTGATAATGGCCGTACCTTTCTCTGAAAGACCGGTAAAAATCTCGCCCTTAGCTTTTGCAATACTCGCCAGAGAGCCAAAATCCGCTAAGTGCGCAGCAAACAGGTTATTGACTAATGCCGTTTCCGGCCGAACCATTTCTACGGTATAGGCAATTTCACCAACATGGCTTGCACCTAATTCAACCACAGCAAACTCATGTTGTTCTGTCAGCCTGAACAATGTCAGCGGCACACCGATATCATTATTCAGGTTACCTGCGGTATAGAGCGTATTGCCACATTGGCGCAAAATCGCTGCGGTCATCTCTTTTACCGATGTTTTGCCGGACGACCCCGTCAACGCAACAACACGGGCATTACTCTGCTGGCGAACCCAACTCGCTAATTTACCCATTGCTAAACGAGTATCTTTAACCACGACCTGTGGAAAGTTAATATCCAATACGCGGCTGACGAGCAAAGCACTGGCACCGGCTTTTACAGCATCAGCAAAAAAGTCATGAGCATCAAAACGCTCACCTTTCAAAGCAATAAACAGACTGCCATTTCCAACCTGACGGCTGTTTGTAGTCACATCACTGATACAAATATTTGCAGCCTGCTGTTCAGTCACCTGATTTAATACGCCATCCGTTACTTGCGCCAGTTGTTGCAAAGTGAGGGAAATCATGCAATCACCCCCAATAACCGAGCAACAGTCAACCGGTCTGAGTAATCTAAGCGGCGATGGCCAACCAATTGATAATCTTCATGGCCTTTACCCGCTATTAATACAACATCATCTGCTTTTGCCTGCATAATAGCGCTGGTTACCGCTTCAACACGGCCATGAATCGCTATCGCACTCCCCGGATCAAGAAAACCCGTCAAAATATCAGCAACAATTACCTGTGGTTCTTCATTACGCGGATTATCATCAGTAACAATCACATAATCGGCCCACTGCTCTGCAACGCCCCCCATCAATGGGCGTTTACCTTTATCACGATCACCACCACAACCAAAAACACACCAAAGCTTACCTTGACAATGCAAACGTGCAGCCATCAAAGCTTTTTCCAGCGCATCAGGTGTGTGAGCATAATCAACAACGACAACTGGTTTGCCCGGTGCAGTGAATACTTCCATTCGTCCACAGACAGGTTCCAGGCAGGAAGCTGTTGCAAGCAGTTTTTCCAGCGGATAATCCAAAGCTAATAAGGTGGAAAGCGCCAACAACAGGTTGCTGACATTAAATGCTCCCATCAGGGCGCTATCAATTGTACCGCCTCCCCAACTGGACTCGAAGGTAATGGATACCCCTTTATCGTGATACTTTATTTCATGCGCCGCTAACCAACGCCCCTGCCAATTTTCCGGCAGACAGTTTTCCATCGTCACAGCAACCGCTTGCGGTAAACGGGACAACCATTTCAATCCAGTCTCATCATCAGCATTAATGATTTGTTGCTTCACATTATGAGTAGAAAATAACAGCCATTTAGCGGCTTCGTAGTGTTCCATATCACCGTGATAATCGAGATGATCACGGCTCAAATTAGTAAACACTGCCGCTTCAAACGGCAACGCAGCTACACGCCCCTGAACCAGTCCATGAGAAGAGACTTCCATTGCCGCAAAAGTCGCCCCTTGCCGAACAAGTTGTTGCAAATCCAGTTGAATATCAACAGCCGAGCCTGTGGTATTTTCAGTTGGCGCCACATGCCCCAGTAAACCATTACCGACAGTTCCCATCACGGCACTGGTTTCCCCCAATCCGTGACTCCACTGAGCAAGTAATTGGGTAGTGGTTGTTTTACCATTGGTTCCAGTTACACCAATCAAGTGCAATTTATCACCAGGGTGACAATAAAACTCACCAGTTAACTGTGACAACTTATTATTCAAATCGTTCACATAAACAACCGGAACACCGTGCATAATCTGTACGGTTCCGCTATTGGCCTCGCCCCGGGCTTCTGCAATAACCGCCGCAACCCCTTGTGCGATGGCTTGAGGAATGTAGTCTCGACCATCTGCCTGGTGCCCTTTAATGGCAACAAACAGATCTCCGGCAGCCGATTTACGGCTGTCCAATGTCATTTCGCGTAACGCACGCACTGGGGCGTCAATACCCAATGGCGCAAGTAAATCGCGTAGATTACGATCTGCCACCTGTATCCTCTTTCTTATTAATCACAAATTCGTTTTTATCACCTGCCGCCAAAGCATCTGGCTCCACATTCATGATGCGTAGAACACCCCCCATGATGGTGCCAAATACCGGCGCAGAAACCGCACCACCGTAATACTTACCTGCCTGTGGCTCATTAATAATCACAACCAGTGCAAATCTTGGATTACTTGCAGGGGCAACACCTGCGGCGTAAGAGATATATCGACTAGCATATTTGCCATCCGGCCCAACTTTCTTAGCTGTACCCGTCTTGATTGCAATCCGATAACCTTTTATCGCAGCTCGCACTCCGCCGCCGCCGGGCAGAGCCACACTTTCCATCATATGAACGACTGTGCGCATAATTGGTTCAGGAAATACTCTTGTGCCTGGCACAGGTGGATCAACTTTGGTAATTGACAGAGGACGATAAATACCCAAACTACCAATCGTTGCATAGACCCGCGCTAACTGTAATGGTGTTACCATCAGCCCATAACCGTAAGAAAAGGTCGCTCTATCAAGATCTGACCACCGTTGTTTTCCTGTTGGATATAAGCCACTGCTTTCTCCAACCAACCCCAGATTGGTCGCCTTTCCTAACCCAAAACGTGAATAAACATCCACCAATTCTGTCGCGGGCATCGCCAACGCTAGCTTAGAAACACCGACGTTACTCGATTTTTGTAAAATACCAGTGATAGATAATTCCGGATAACGGGATACGTCTCTGATTTCCTTACCGCTTATCCTATAAGGTACTGTATTAATAACGGTATTTTCTTTGATGATACCATCATTCAGCGCAGCCATTACCACCATCGGCTTAACAGTGGAACCTGGCTCGAAAATATCGGTGATAGCCCGGTTACGCATTACTTCTTTTGGCGTATTGATGCGATTATTTGGGTTATAAGATGGGCTGTTTGCCATTGCCAGCACTTCTCCGGTATTAACATCCACCAACACCGCTGTACCGGATTCTGCTTTATTAAAGGCCACCGCATTGGTTAATTCGCGATAAACCAGCGCCTGTAAACGTTCATCAATACTCAATACCAGATTGTGTGCCGCCAGACTATCCACAGATGAAATATCTTCGATAACACGGCCAAAGCGATCTTTGCGTACAGTCCGCTCACCCGGTTGCCCCGTCAACCAACGATCAAAACTTTTTTCTACGCCTTCAATACCCTGACCATCAACGTTGGTCACGCCAATAATATGTGCCGTTACCTGACCTGACGGATAATAACGCCGGGATTCCTGACGCAAATAAATTCCCGGTAATTTCAGTTTATGAATATAATCGCCAACTGATGGGTTAACCTGACGCGCTAAATAAACAAAACGGCCTTTTGGATTAACGCTAACTTTGTCAATAAGCTGCTCAAGAGGCAAATTAATGGCATCAGATAAAGCTTTCCAGCGGGTATCACCCGTAATTCCCCCTTGTTCAAATACCTCTTTCGGATCTGCCCAAACAGCATTGACTGGAACGCTAACAGCCAGAGGTCGGCCCATTCGGTCACTGATCATACCGCGAGCGGTAGGGACTGATTGCACGCGCAGGGAACGTAAATCACCTTCTTTAACCAGTTGATCAGGATTGATGACCTGCAAATAAGTCACTCTCAACAATAAGGCAATTAAAGCTACAGCAATCCCCCCGCATAACAAAGCAAAACGCCAGCTAACAAAACTGGCTTTTTTATCTTCTTGCCTTTTTAACTTCACGGGGCGTGCTGCTTTCATCTCTTACCTTTTTAATAATTAAATTAACTCACCGTGAAACAACAATGTTTTCCTGAGCAGGGTTAACATGCTGCATATGCATTTTTTCAACAGCTATCCGCTCAACCCGGCTGTGATCACCCAAAGCATTTTCTTCGAGGATCAAATTGCGCCACTCGATATCTAATGCATCACGTTCCACCACCAGATGCTCTCTTTCAGCCGTCAACAAACGGGTTTCATGTGCAGTAGTTACAACAACTATGGCCGAAACCAGTACAACGACTAGAAGAATTAACGGTATCTTGGCATTCTTGAGCAAATCGCTGCCGATAATACCGGTTAATCCGTGACGTTCACCTGCCATTATTCACTAACTTTTTCAGCAAAACGCAAAACAGAACTACGAGCCCGTGGGTTATTAGCCACTTCTTCCTCTGGAGGTTTCATCTTGCCAATCGATTTCAAGCTACGCCCACCTTGTGCTTTCAGTTGCTCTTCTGTGAGTGGCAATCCTGCCGGTACTTGTGGCCCTCGACTATTCTGACGAATAAATCGTTTAACAATCCGATCTTCCAGCGAATGGAAACTAATCACTGAAAGTCTCCCCTGCGGTGCAAGCACTTGTAATGCTCCCTCCAGCGCCTGCTCAATCTCTTCCAGCTCACTGTTGATATAGATCCTAATAGCCTGGAAGCTCCTGGTTGCTGGATGCTTATGTTTTTCTTTTACCGGGCTGGCCTGAGCAATCAAATCGGCTAGCGCTTTTGTTCGGATAATTGGCTCTTCCTGATTGCGTGCCACAATTGCTCTGGCAATGCGTTTGGCGAAACGCTCTTCACCAAATGTTTTCAATACCCAGGCAATATCATCTGCTGTTGCGTTCATCAGCCATTCTGCTGCTGACTGCCCGCGAGTCGGGTCCATCCGCATATCTAGCGGCCCATCACGCATAAAAGAAAAACCGCGTTCCGGATCATCCAACTGAGGCGAAGAAACACCTAAATCCAGTAATACACCATCAATTTTGCCGATTAGCCCGGCTTTTTCTGTATAGTGAGCCAATTTAGAAAATGGCCCATGTACAATTGAAAAACGTGGATCTGTAATTGCTTTCGCCACTTCAATCGCCTGAGGATCTCGATCAATGGCAATTAAGCGACCTGCCGTCCCCAATTGCGACAAAATCAGACGTGAATGCCCTCCACGGCCAAATGTGCCATCAATATAGATGCCATTTTCACGAATATTCAGCCCGTTGACTGCTTCATCCAACAATACGCTGGTATGTTTAAAATGACTATTTGCCATATTTATAGTGATAATTCCTGTAGCCGTACTGATAAAGGTTCCTGTGTGGATTGCTCAGCCGCAATATCATCTTTAACCTGTTGATACCAAGCCTGTTCATCCCACAGTTCAAATTTGTTGAACTGACCAACCAGCATGACCTCTTTGACTAGCCCTGCATGCTGACGCAATGTATTAGCTAATAAAAGACGTCCTGCACTATCCATCTGGCATTCACTGGCATGACCTAAAAGTAAACGTTGCACCCGACGCTCCGCCGGATTCATGCTGGATAAGCGAGAAAGTTTTTCTTCAATAATTTCCCATTCAGATAATGTATAAAGCAACAAGCACGGTTGATGAAGGTCAATGGTACAAACCATTTGCCCTTGTGATTCCTCATTTAGCATAGCCCGGTATCGGGTAGGTACGGTGAGCCGCCCCTTGCTATCGAGATTTATCTGCGTTGCTCCACGAAACATCCTCAGGTCGCCCCTGGTGATCAAAAATTACCACTTTATCCCACTAATCCCCACAATAAGGAGTTTACGGATGGGACGAAAACCTTGTCAAGCCAGAGCCGATGCGCTTTAGCTATATTTGATGGCAGGATTTTGGCTGTTGGGAGGCATAATTATTAAATTTAGCAATATCAATAATAATTAACACCATGATAATTCTGAATAATTTTACAAGCACAGGGAGAATAAATGTTTACGGCAAAATAATGAAAAAATAGTTGTGTGATTAATTTATTTACATAATTTACATTTCATTACTATTTAACCACCGTGCAGCAATGTTTATCATTCTATTTGATGCATTCAACACTCAAACTAACTAGCAGCAAAAAACCACAAAATAAATATTATTAAAATCAATTTAATATATAAAAGACGGTAAAAAAACGGGGATAAATAGACAAATCCCAAACTCAAATAAGCGCTGTTCCATGCGCTTCTTTCTACTGAATAATTTATGTATGAACGAAATTGCTATTTGCTCGCGCTGAAACACTTCTTTTAAGACAGATCTGACAACCAAAACCCCCCATCAGAAAATTAATGAGGGGTTTTTATTATATTTTCCGACTCAGGCTTCCTCGACGACATAAGTCACGATGTATCCGTGTGATACCTGGCCCTGGCTTCTGCTTTTCATCCAGACTTGTTAACACCAGTTCCAATACCCGTTCAGCAATTTCACGATGACGCTGCGCTACAGAAAGCACTGGACATTCAAGGAAATCCAATAATTCATGATCACCAAAAGTCGCAATAACCAATTGATTTGGTAAACGACCGCTGTGTTTTAGCGTAACATCCATGACTCCCTGTAACAGGGCAAAAGAGGTGGTGAACAACGCTTGTGGCATTGGATGAGTTTCTAACCATGTGGTGAACACTTCAGCAGCCGCATCACGCTCATAGCTGTTTGAGTAAAGATACATCACTTTACGAGGGTCATCTTTCCATGCTTCACGGAACCCCTGTTCACGCAGAAAACTGACTGATAATTCAGGTAATGCACCGAGATAAAGCACAGATTCAGCAGGGAATTGGCGAAATTCTTGTGCCAACATCTTTGCATCTTCAAAATCATCACCCACTACGCTGATAAAGTGTTCATTTTCGAGTGCCCGATCGAGAGCAATAATAGGCAAAGAACGATTTGCCCAGCGTTGATAAAAAGGATGCTCCGGCGGTAATGCGGTAGAAACAATAATTGCATCCACCTGGCGTTGTAGCAGGTGTTCAACACAGCGCATTTCATTATCAGGTTGGTCTTCCGAACAGGCTATCAATAACTGATAGCCACGCTGACGAGCCTGACGTTCCAAATAATTAGCAATACGGGTATAGCTGGTATTTTCTAAATCTGGAATAACCAAACCAATAGAACGGGTACGTCCTGCACGGAGACCGGCTGCCACAGCATTAGGATGGTAATTATGCTCTCTGACCACTGCCATCACTTTTTCTACCGTTTTATCACTGACACGGTATTGCTTGGCTTTACCATTAATTACATAACTGGCCGTTGTGCGTGAAACACCTGCAAGGCGGGCGATTTCATCCAGTTTCACATTAACTCCTTCATAGACCCCAAAAAGGCCCTACTTTATCGCAGAGCCTGATAAATGTATGCACATAGCCCCGCAGTTTGCGATTTTTCATCGCATAATTTTATCCCCACGAGAGACACCGACAATACCCGAACGAGCAACTTCAACAATTTCAGCAACATCCCGAACAGCATCGAGAAAGGCATCCAATTTATCGCTGGTTCCCACCAACTGTACGGTATATAAGGTCGAAGTCACATCAACGATCTGCCCACGGAAGATGTCAGTACTGCGTTTGATCTCTTCACGTCCATATCCACTGGCCTGCAATTTGACTAGCATAATCTCACGCTCTACATGAGAACCCGGCGCCAACTCGCTGACTCGTAACACATCTACCAACTTGTGCAACTGTTTTTCAATCTGTTCAAGTACCCTTGCATCGCCCTTAGTCTGAATTGTCATCCTCGATAATGTCGGATCATCAGTTGGAGCAACAGTTAAACTTTCAATGTTGTAGCCACGTTGGGAAAACAGACCAACAACCCGGGACAAAGCCCCTGATTCGTTTTCAAGTAATACAGATAAAATCCGGCGCATAATCAGGTTCTCTCCGTTTTGCTTAACCACATCTCATCCATTGCTCCTCCACGGATCTGCATAGGATATACATGTTCAGTTTCATCCACAGTGATATCAACAAATACCAGCCGCTGATTTTCAATCACCTCTTTCAAGGCTTCGGCCAATTTACTTTCCAATTCATCATAACGTTGAATAGAAATACCAACATGACCGTAAGCTTCAGCCAATTTGACAAAATCAGGCAAGGATTCCATATAAGATTGAGAGTGACGACCGGCATAAATCATATCTTGCCATTGTCTTATCATCCCCAAGAAACGATTATTCAAGTTCAGAACCAGTACCGGCAACCCATATTGCAACGCGGTAGACAACTCCTGAATATTCATCTGAATACTACCATCCCCCGTAACACAGACTACCGTCGCTTCCGGTTTCACCAGTTTAACGCCCAAAGCAGCCGGTAAACCAAATCCCATCGTTCCCAAACCACCGGAACTGATCCAACGCCTTGGTTTATCAAATGGGTAATGCAATGCAACAAACATCTGATGCTGCCCAACATCTGAAGTGACATAAGCTTCCCCTTTCGTCAGACGATAGAGAACCTCGATAGCCGCTTGTGGTTTAATTTTTTCACCGCTGCGATCAAAACTGAGACATTTACGGCTACGCCATTGCTGAATAGATAACCACCAATCTTTTAGCGCATCTGGATCTTGCGTGTCTTCCATTGTCTCCAGCAACGCCAGCATCTGTCCAAGCACCTGTTTAGCATCACCAACAATAGGTACATCTGCGGAAACCGTTTTCGAAATTGATGTTGGATCAATATCAATATGTAATACCGTTGCTTCCGGGCAATATTTTTCCAGATTATTGGTGGTGCGATCATCAAAACGTACACCGACAGCAAAAATCACATCTGAATTATGGATTGCTTTGTTAGCTTCGAATGTACCATGCATACCGAGCATGCCCAGGCTTTGCGGATGAGTTGCAGGGAAACTGCCTAATCCCATCAGGGAGCTCACAACAGGGATATTGAACTTTTCTGCCAATACCAGTAATTCTGCTGAACAATCTGCGTTAATCACCCCCCCGCCTACATATATGACTGGTTTTTTCGCATTCAATAGTTTTCTTAATGCCCGCTTAATCTGCCCTTTGTGTCCTTGAATCGTTGGATTATAAGAACGCATACTTATCTGATCAGGATAAATATAGGGTAATTTTACTGCCGGATTTACCGTGTCTTTCGGTAAATCAATAACGACGGGTCCCGGACGACCACTGGAAGCTAGATAGAAGGCTTTTTTCAGTACCTTCGGAATATCCTCTGCTTTTTTCACTAAAAAACTGTGTTTTACGATCGGGCGGGATATCCCTACCATGTCACATTCCTGGAATGCATCATTACCAATCAACGAACTGGCGACTTGACCGGACAATACAACCATTGGAATTGAATCCATATAAGCTGTGGCAATACCGGTAATGGCATTAGTTGCTCCTGGACCGGAGGTGATCAATACCACACCAACCTTCCCGGTAGAACGAGCATAACCATCAGCCATATGAACTGCCCCCTGCTCATGACGTACCAGGATATGCTCAATGCCCCCAACCGTATGCAGGGCATCATAAATATCCAGTACTGCCCCCCCCGGATAACCGAATATATGCTTAACGCCCTGATCAATTAATGATCGGACGACCATTTCAGCTCCTGATAACATCTCCATAGGTTTTCCTCCAGGCTCTGTTTGCAAGTTAATAAATCAGAAGTTACTTCCACTTTTATTTTAGTAAGACGAATGGCCTCTCAGCGATATATTGATGCTGAGTCAATTAACATAACGCTAGAAACGGGTGTTAGCAATGTGAGTACAAGGAAGAATAACCACTTTCTGAAAATTCAAGATGTCTCTTGCAAGCGTTATCTTGCTATCAAGAAGCTAAGGACAAGCAGAATATGAGTGGCTATACCTAAAAAGAATGACAACGTATAGGTATTATCCAATATATATACCCGTCATCTTTCAAGTTGCCTCTTTGTTGGCTGCACTCGCTCACCCCGGTCACATAGTTTGCTATACTCCCGGGGATTCACTCCCTTGCCATCGCGATGCATCTTGAAATCCATTGGGTATAGTTCAATTTTAACTTCTAATGTTTGATGAAGTCTGGTTTGGCGCTTGCAGGATTAGATAAAACCCTATGGTTACTTGCTGCTAATAAATTGGGTTTAAAGACAAAAAGTATCAAAAAAGATTTTTTCCGCCTGCCTTATGTAGAGCTGTCTGGAATGCAGATAGACAACATTTCATTTCGTGCCAAGAAAACCAAGTTGTGTCCCTCAATTCAATAATCGTCCTAAGAAATATAAATAGATACAACCTAATTTATTCGATTATCATTCAGTTAGATAAAAATTATCTGACTGTTAATGGTGAACAAATGATACTAGTTGCCAATATGAACATAATGGTAGAAATAAAAACTGACCGACGGAAAATGATTGACTATGTGCTCAATCTGTTAAAAACCAAAACCGAAGAAAGCTTTTTGGAACGACAATTACTTCTCAATTCATCTTTTAAAACAAAAAGAACCAATTCAGTAACACTTTATCTGGAAGATAAGAATTATTTTTTAAATCAATGAGGAAGAAACCACATATGCCTGATGAAGCACTACAACAACCTAAACATAAAACAGTAGGAATATTTGAAAACTATCAAGAAATCATACCTGACGATAAACTTTCATACTTTGAAAACGCACCTTCTATAACCTTGCATGTAGCTCCCCAAGGTGCTCCGATGAACCGATGGAAACAAATATTCCTAGAACTGTATTTGATGGAATTAAATATACAGGTATGGTTAAGGAACTTCCACTGAAAGTACCGAGAACAGTTGAAGAGTTTCGGGAACTAGAAAAACAAGCTCAGAATGGTAGCGCTGATGCCTATTTTTTATTAGGCAAACTTTATACTGACAATTCATTAAAGGAATCAGAAAGGGATTACCAAAAAGCCATAGCGTATTATGGCAAGGCCTTAGAGTTAGATAAAAACCATGCGGAATCTTTATATAATCTCGGTATAATTTATAGTTTTGGTTATGGAGTACAAGAAGATCAAATAAAAGCCAATGATCTACTTAAGAGATCCGGAGATTCTGGAATAATAAATGGATATCAGATAATAGGGGTAAATTATTTATATGGTTCAGGGAATAGCCCGCAAGATTTAGAAAAGACATATCATTATATTAAAATAAATGCTGAAAAGGGTACTGTGGAAAAAGGAATATCTCAAGAAATAATAAATCATTGGGATGAATTCTTAATTCTCATGGGATATAAACCCATCCCATTAGTAGAAAAAAGTAACTAAAAATATAATTATAATCCCGCTCTGTATTCAGAGCGGGTTATTTTACAGTAGGTAAATGATATTTTGACAACTTATTTAAAACACACAAACCCTATCATAATTACATAAAACATGAAAAAACCGGTCACATTCATTATATAAGGAAACTCTGATTCACAACATTGAATTATCTTTTAATACCTTTTCTAGCTTAGGAAAAACAGTAAAACCGTCGCGATCTAAAAAGTGCCCGCCATCAGGGAAACCATATAATTCAGCCTGGAGCTGCTGACTTAAATTTAATGTAAACTGTGGCGATACAATCTCATCATTAAGCGATAATATCGCTATTCGTTGTTTTATTTTCTGTATGAGGGGACGAAAATTCAAGTTCTCCTCAGTAAATATATTTAATTCAGGTAAAGTTGATAACTTTTCATAAAATCCCGCGATTAATACAACTCCCCCTATATTTATATTATCAGGTAAAGATGCGATGTAACGGAGTGTAGTAATGCAGCCTAGACTATGCCCGATAAAAAGTGTTCTTTCATTAGGATTAGGTATACTCTCCTGCAATTTTTCTTGCCATAAATGGGGGGAAGGAACATGAGATTCAGGCATTTCCGGCACGATCACATTAACATTTAACTTTTCATACTGAGCTTTAAGCCAAGGAAACCAATGATGATCAGGAGTCGCCATAAGACCATGAACAATAACTACATTATCAAAATTCATCAATTCACCTAATTATACAAATTATATTTTATTTACCATATAAACTTTACCATTATCTTATTCATATATTTAATACAGGAATAGCACAATACTGTCAACCAATATATTCTCTATGATTCACCAAGAAAGTAATGCTAATCTCATAAAATCATGCTCATTCGATCTGTAATATTTAACAATTACAGAATAATCTTAGATAGTATAATTTATCTGTGATTTTAAGGCGGGATAAAAGTTTATTAGTCCAATATTGAATTCTTTAAAGCCGGGCATTCATGGGATAAACCCAAAGCGGGATATTACTACAATATCCCTCATACTTTCCCTGAATAACCGGTAACACTAACTCTTTGTAGAAAATCCCGAAAATCAATCCTGATACATAGATTCAATTTCTTCATGGTAACGCTGCATAATAATTTTCCTCCTCAATTTCAGTGTTGGAGTTAATTCACCTGTTTCCATTGAAAATGGTTTTGGCAGTAATATGAAACGCTTTACCTGATCGAAGTGAGCAAAGTTTTTCTGCACCTCTTTCAAGCGTTGCTCAAACATATCGATAATCTGACTATGACGCAGTAATTCAACCCGGTCATGATATTTGAGATTAATTGACCTTGCATACTCTTCCAATGCTTCATAACAAGGCACGATAAGAGCGGATACAAATTTACGGGCATCAGCAATAACAGCAACATGCTCAATAAAACGATCTTGCCCTAACGTGCTTTCAATCATTTGAGGAGCAATATATTTACCATTCGATGTTTTCATCAAATCTTTCAGACGTTCAGTAATGAACAAATTACCATTTTCATCCAACTTACCAGCATCACCTGTACGCAACCAACCGTCTTGAGTAAATGCCTTGGTGGTTTCTTGCTGATTATTGAAATAGCCTTTCATCACAATTGGGCCACGCACTTGTATCTCATCTTCTCCACCGATACGGACGTCAATGCCAGGCAAGGGTTTACCAATAGAACCAAATATATAACCTTGCTCTTCCCAACAGGAAACCGTGGCACAAGTCTCTGTCATACCATAGCCATATTTGATATTTATCCCAACAGCGAGAAAAAACAGGATAATCGTTTCGTCCAGACGTGCGCCAGCAGCAGGTAAAAACCGAACTCTGCCCCCCAACACATTTCGCAATTTACTCAACACCAATTTATCAGCCAGTCGATGCATTGCTGTTGACCAAGGGCAGCTTTTTTTACTTTGCAAATTACGTAAAAACTGACGCTCACCACATTTAATCGCCCAATTAAAAAGTTTTCTTCGATGCCAAGGAGCCTTAGAAACCTTTTCAAAAACCGCACTATAAATTTTTTCGTAAAATCTCGGCACTGCACACATCACTGTCGGGCGGACATCCGCCATCGCTTGACGAACAAAATTAGTGTCGGTCAGATAAACATTTTGTGCTCCTACATGCATGACATAGAAACTCCATGCGCGTTCAAAGACATGGGATAACGGCAGAAAACTCAAAGAAATGTCCTGATCAGTTAATGTCAAGATATGATCATGTGAATACAACTGATAGGCTAAATTGCGGTAATCAAGCATGACGCCTTTAGGCTCTCCCGTGGTACCAGACGTATAAATAAGTGTAAAAAGATCATCCAGATTGTGGTTAGCAATACGGGTTTCCAACGCAGATTGATGTTGTAATTTATTATCGGCCATGAAATCAGATAAATGCTGAGCTAATGAACAACCCCGCAAATCGACTGATTCATCTAAGACAATAATGTGACTTAACTGAGGGCAACGTTCTGTCAAAGAAATAGCAACATCATACTGCGGCTGTCCACCAACAAACAAAATACGCACACCAGCATCATTAAGTATGAAACCAGCCTGTTCTTGACTACTGGTTGCATACAGAGGGACAGTGACCGCCCGAAGTTGTAATACAGCGATATCTGCCAATGACCACGCCATGCTGTTATGTGCAAATAGGCCAATTTTTTCTTGCACATCAATGCCAATCTCCAACAACGCCCGGCTAATAGCATTGGTCTTTTTACCAATATCATTCCAGTTTAGTTCGAGTTGTTCAGCCGGAGACCATTGGCGAAAAGCAATTTTCTCTGGGTGTTGTTTGATTTGTTGTTGCAACCGGTTTATCAAGTGATAAGGATGTAAATTTTTAGTTATCACAATTTTTTTCCTGTTCGAAAAACTTTTTTCTTATCGGAGAAAAAACAGTAATTTTATTCTCTGATAATACCTTTTCGCATCACTTATTCGCTTTTCAGCTTACAGGTGTTAGCTATTTCCTTGCAGTCTACCGATTCCTGAACAACAGGAAAAGCCTATTTCTCAAAAGTTGAAAAATTTGTGATAAAATAAAAAAACTCACCACCCTTATCCAGTAGTGAGTTTTCAAGTTAATTATCTGCTACTAAGTTGACTCAACAACGATTTCATCCATTGATGCCCTTTATCTTTCGTTGTAGATTCATGCCAAACCAAATAACACGGACGACTTACTTTATCCCACGGTAATGAAACCGCTTTTATTGCTAATTGTTCGTTATAGTGCTCAACTAACCATTTTGGCGCAATCGCAACCAAATAGGTTTGAGAGACAATATGCAACACACTATTCAAATCGGTCCCCTGATAAACCACCGAACGCAAACGTTCACCTCCATCATAATAGGGAACGCTGAATGAACATATATTATCCAATGATACAACGGCATGATGTTCCTCATACAATTGCTGCTCACTAATACTATTTTCAATTCTTGGATGATGATTAGAAACAGCCAAAACCAACTCATCATTGAATAACGGGTAATGATGAAAATCCATACGTTCTAGCTGCGTATAGCTAATGACAAACTCAGTTTCCTGATACCTGAGCTGATGTTCAATATTATCATGTAGATATGATCTAATCGTCACCCCCAGATTGGGTGTATTTTGTTTCACCTGTTCAACTATTTTTGCAGCCAGTCTAATATCTAGAGGGCTACAAATTGAAAGACTAAAAATCCTATCACTATTATCAGGTTCAAAACCAACCCCAGGTAACTCGTTATATACCAGTTGTAATGCCTGACGGACTGGACCAAATAATTGATGAGCTCTTGCCGTCGGTTGTATTCCACGCCCATAACGCACAAATAATTCATCATTGAACATTAGCTTCAAACGAGAAACCGCATTACTGACAGCCGGTTGTGACATTCCTAATATCTGTGCCGCACGTGTTACATTCTGCATTTGCATAACTGCATCAAAAACAGTCAACAGATTGAGATCCACATTACGTAAATGAATTTCATTTGGATCTTTTTTGGTTGCAGTTACTGAGGTGTATTCAGCCATTGTTTAACTCCACTAAACTGATGCAGATGATCCCGGCTAATAACAAAACATCGGAAATACCTTCATTTATTACTCAGATATTACGATGACTCTAACTATTAACGAGATCAATTGTCTTAATCATTTCGATAACAAATAATTAAGACTCGTCCTTGTACAAATCTGAATACGCATAGCTAACCAGCGCATCCCCTTATTAATGTTAAAAATATATAATTTCAATTAGTAGACAATGTAGTGCTCATTATTCATTCACAAAAAAGTACAATTACGTTAACAATTTATTCACCCTGATATTTTGTATATGATGATAAATCAAAGAATTACACAATTCACAATAAAATTACTGACTTATTATTATTAAACAATTTTATCAGAGTTATTATATTATAGAATTATTTTTTCAAAGATATATAACATAACTTCCTATTTGTATCTATTTTTCCAATGACAAATGATGTTTTTCGGAAAAATACAAATCGACTTCCAGCTCATCACACAAAAAATACTTAATTTTAATTAATCAGTATAATGCGCTATTTTTTATATAAATCAGAGCTTATCATTAAAGTCAAACCAGAACAAAAAAGGATAAAATAAAAGCTTTTTAAATATAAACAGATCAACACTTCAATTTACCACCATGAGAAAAGTAAAACCAAGAATCATATGCCTAAATGAATTCTTGACATCACTTTTAAGATAACGTATCAATAAAAGCATATGAATCACAAATACTCATTAATACTACTGAAAGGTTGGATCGATATGATTCACTCAATTTGTCTACTAAACCTATTACTCATCGTATCTGATATGCGCGGTATGCTGGTGGACAGAAAACAGAGTTGATTCAAAACAGAGTTGGTCCAAACCAGACATTAACAAGAACCCGCGCCAAGCGCGGTTTTTTTTTACCTGCTGGGCGCAAAAAACAACCATGAGAGGAACGTACATATGAACCAGCAAGTTATTATCTTCGACACCACGTTACGTGATGGAGAACAAGCATTACAAGCCAGCTTATGTGTGAACGAAAAACTCCAGATTGCCTTGGCCTTGGAGAGAATGGGTGTTGATATCATGGAAGTCGGTTTTCCAGTTTCCTCTCCTGGTGATTTTGAATCTGTACAGACGATCGCTAAGCAGATAAAAAATAGCCGTGTTTGCGCCTTAGCCCGTTGTGTAGAAAAAGACATTGACGTGGCCGCAGAAGCATTAAAAGTTGCAGACGCTTTTCGGATCCACGTTTTTTTAGCCACTTCCGATTTACATATTGAATCCAAGCTGAAAAAAACATTCGAAAATGTCATGGAAATGGCAACTCAATCAATCAAACGGGCACGTCGTTACACTGATGATGTCGAATTCTCCTGTGAAGATGCGGGCCGTACACCTATTGATAATCTGTGTCGGATCGTTGAAAACGCTATCAAAGCAGGCGCAACAACGATCAATATCCCAGATACTGTCGGTTACACCACTCCATATCAATTTGGCGGCATCATCACTAACTTGATCGAACGCGTTCCTAATATTAATAAAGCGATAATATCCGTCCATTGCCACGATGATTTGGGGATGTCTGTCGCCAACTCTATCACAGCAGTACAATCCGGAGCCCGTCAGATAGAAGGGACGATAAACGGTCTGGGTGAACGTGCCGGTAACTGTTCACTGGAAGAAGTCATTATGGCGATTAAAGTCCGTCAGCAAATGTTAGGCGTTTATACTAATATCAACCATCAGGAAATTTACCGCACCAGTCAGTTGGTCAGTCAATTATGCAATATGCCAATCCCCGCGAATAAAGCAATTGTTGGTAGCAATGCATTTTCCCACTCATCCGGGATTCATCAAGACGGGGTACTGAAAAATCGTGAAACTTACGAAATTATGACACCAGAGTCCATCGGCCTGAAAGAAATTCAATTGAACCTGACTTCCCGTTCTGGCCGCGCCGCAGTGAAACACCGTATGGAAGAGATGGGATATCAGGATAAAGATTACGATCTGGATAGCTTATACGAAGCCTTTTTACGTCTGGCAGATAAAAAAGGCCAGGTATTTGACTATGATTTGGAAGCCTTAGCGTTCATCAATTTGCAACAACAAGAACCCGAATTTTTCCATCTGGACAACTTTAATATCCAATCTGGCTCCAATGTGATGACAACAGCCGCTGTACGTTTAGTGTGTGGTAAAGAGGTGAAATCAGAAGCTGCCACAGGTAATGGACCGGTAGATGCTGTCTATCAGGCAATCAGTCGAATAACTGAATACCCAGTTGAACTGGTTTCTTATCAGTTATCAGGTAAAGGCCAAGGAAAAAATGCACTGGGTCAGGTAAATATCGTTGTCGAATGCTTTGGGCGTCGCTTCCACGGCATGGGATTGGAAACAGATATTGTTGAATCTTCTGCCAAAGCAATGATTCATGCTCTGAACTGCGTTTGGCGTACAGAGCAAGTTAAGAAAGAGAAACAACGTATACAGCAAAATACAAAGGAAATGGTGTAAACATGTCGAACAATTATCATATTGCAGTTTTACCCGGTGATGGTATTGGCCCTGAAGTTATGGCACAAGCCTATAAGATATTGGACGCAATCCGTAAGCGTTTCAATATCCGTATCACCACCAGCGAATATGATGTGGGTGGGATTGCTATCGATCGCCACGGCTGTTCACTACCGGCAAAAACCGTAGCAGGTTGCGAACAGGCTGATGCCATATTGTTCGGCTCCGTGGGAGGGCCTAAGTGGGAACATTTACCACCAGCAGAACAACCTGAGCGTGGCGCACTGTTGCCATTACGCAAACATTTCAAACTATTCAGCAACTTACGTCCTGCCCGCTTATATGCTGGATTAGAGGTATTTTGTCCTTTACGCCATGATATTGCCGCCAAAGGCTTTGATATTTTATGTGTCCGTGAATTAACCGGCGGTATCTATTTTGGTCAACCCAAAGGACGTGAAGGCCAAGGTAAATATGAACGAGCATTTGATACTGAGGTTTATCACCGTTTTGAAATCGAGCGTATTGCCCGCATCGCCTTCGAATCCGCTCGCAAACGCGGTAATAAAGTCACATCTATTGATAAAGCAAATGTGTTGCAGAGTTCCGTATTGTGGCGAGAAGTTGTTACTGAGATTGCAAAAGCGTATCCAGATGTAGAAATCAATCACATGTATATTGATAACGCCACCATGCAGTTAATTAAAGATCCATCCCAGTTTGATGTGATGCTGTGCTCTAATATTTTCGGCGATATCTTATCTGATGAGTGCGCCATGATTACCGGTTCAATGGGCATGTTACCTTCTGCCAGCCTGAATGAAAAAGGTTTTGGCCTGTATGAACCCGCTGGTGGTTCTGCACCAGATATTGCCGGAAAAGGTATTGCTAACCCGATAGCCCAGATCCTGTCTGCCGCTTTACTGTTGCGCTATAGCTTAGGTCACAATGACGCCGCTAATGCGATTGAACAAGCGGTTAACTACGCTCTGGAACAGGGCTATCGCACAACAGATTTAGCCGGAAACGGTAAAGCAATTAGCACTGATGAAATGGGCAGCACTATCGCCCGTTATATAGCCGAGGGTGTTTAACATGGCTAAGACTTTATATCAAAAATTATATGACGCTCATATTGTCCGGGAAGTACCTAATGAAACCCCGTTACTCTATATTGATCGTCATCTGGTTCATGAAGTAACCTCCCCGCAAGCTTTTGATGGTTTGCGTACTAAAGGCCGCCCAGTGCACCAACCAGGTAAAACGTTCGCAACAATGGATCATAATGTATCCACGCAAACAAAAGATATTAACGCTTGTGGTGACATGGCACGTATTCAAATGCAGGAGTTGATGAAAAACTGTGCCGAATTCGGTATCACATTATATGACCTCAATCATCCCTATCAGGGGATTGTTCATGTCATCGGCCCTGAACAGGGGATAACCCTACCAGGCATGACGATTGTTTGTGGTGATTCCCACACTGCCACGCACGGAGCATTCGGTTCGTTGGCCTTCGGTATTGGCACTTCTGAAGTTGAACATGTACTCGCTACCCAAACTCTGAAACAAGCCCGTGCCAAGACTATGAAAATCGAAGTGATGGGGGATGTCGGTGATGCTATTACCGCCAAAGATATCGTTCTGGCGATCATCGGCAAAACAGGCAGTGCAGGTGGTACAGGGTATGTGGTGGAATTCTGTGGTAAGGCGATTGAAGCACTTAGCATGGAAGGCCGTATGACTTTATGTAACATGGCAATTGAAATGGGTGCTAAAGCGGGTTTGGTTGCACCGGATGAAACCACTTTTACTTATATGAAAGGCCGCCAGTTCTCACCGAAGGGAGAGCTATGGAAGCAAGCTGTTGCTTACTGGAAGACATTGAAATCCGATCCTGATGCACAATATGACACCATTATTACAATTAATGCAGAAGAGATCTCTCCACAGGTCACATGGGGAACAAACCCTGGACAAGTGATCGCCATTGATCAAACAATTCCAGCGCCGGAATCTTTTAGTGATCCTGTTGAACGAGCATCTGCTGAAAAAGCACTGGCGTATATGGATTTGAAACCCGGTATTAAGCTAACAGATGTGAAGATCGATAAAGTCTTTATCGGCTCTTGCACCAACTCCCGAATTGAAGATTTACGGGCTGCCGCAACCATCGCACAAGGCCATAAAGTTGCACCTGGTGTTCAGGCGATCGTTGTTCCCGGATCAGGCCCCGTTCAAGCACAAGCAGAAGCAGAAGGTTTAGATAAAATTTTCATAGAAGCCGGTTTTGAATGGCGTTTACCCGGATGTTCCATGTGTCTGGCAATGAATAATGACCGCCTGCAACCCGGTGAACGCTGTGCTTCTACCAGTAACCGCAACTTTGAAGGGCGCCAGGGACGTGGTGGACGCACCCATTTGGTAAGTCCAGCGATGGCAGCAGCAGCAGCGATTAATGGTCATTTTATCGATATACGCCATCCAGCACAGAAGTCATAAAGGAGAGAATGATGGAAAAGTTTATTCAACATACCGGCTTAGTTGCTCCTTTAGATGCGGCAAACGTCGATACTGATGCCATTATTCCCAAACAATTCTTGCAAAAAGTCACTCGCACAGGCTTTGGTCAGCATCTGTTTCATGACTGGCGTTTTCTTGATGACGCAGGACAGAAACCTAATCCTGAATTCGTGTTAAATCAGCCTTGTTATCAGGGTGCCAGTATCCTTCTGGCTCGTGAAAACTTTGGTTGCGGTTCCTCCCGTGAACATGCACCTTGGGCACTAACGGATTATGGTTTTAAAGTTGTTATCGCCCCAAGTTTTGCGGATATTTTCTACGGTAATGCTTTCAACAACCAATTACTGCCAGTAAAACTGAACGATGACGATGTCAATGAGCTATTTGAGTTGGTTCAGCAAAACAAAGCTTGCCGTTTTACTGTCGATCTAGAACAACAGAAAGTCCATGCTGGCGATAAAGACTATGATTTTGAAATCGATAGTTTCCGGCGCCACTGTATGATGAATGGTCTGGATAGTATTGGCCTAACATTACAACATCTGGATGCCATAATAACCTACGAGCAAGAACAACCGATTTTCCTACGTTAATTTTTCCGTTATTGATTTATCCCGTAGTTTTCTACTACGGGATTTTTCTATCTGTGTCAAAGGCAAAAACAGTACCACCACGTCTATACTCATGCAGACAGTCACATTTTCAGCTATATAAAGGGCTTTAACTAATACTCTACCATTCCCCATCACATTTAAAATAAATTTACAGATAGAAATAGCGATAGTAGCTGGACAAAACGCCTCCAATACCAGATTATTACTCGCTTTAAACTGATATGTAAAAGAAGTAGAGAGTACACAATGTACAATAAGAAAAAAAGCCAGTAAGCTTTCTTACTGGCTGGCAAATCACCATTACTCAAGAAAATTGGGGGAGAAGCCAGATTTCGTCTGGCCTATTGAGCTACTTTCAATATGGATAATTATCGTCGCAATATAAGAAAATAAAAATTGATGAATAATACTCTGGAGTTCCTCTTTTATGCCCAGTTCACGCTTACAACAACAATTCATTCGATTATGGCAACACCATCAAGGAAAAGAGGCTGAAACAACGTTACAAGAACTGGCAAATGTACTGCATTGTTCAAAACGCCATATCCGTTCACTGCTCAACAATATGCAGAAAGCTGGTTGGTTACAGTGGCAGGCTGAGTCTGGGAGAGGGAAACGTTCTCAACTGAATTTTTTACGTGATGGATGGGAATTTCAACAACAACGAGCTGAAGAGTTGCTTGAGCAACATAACGTTGAGAAGTTGGTCCAACTGGTTGGTGATAAAGATACAGTCCGTCATATGGTACTATCCCAGATTGAGCGCCGTTTCCGTCAGGGAAAAAACTTACTGCGGATACTCTATTATCGCCCTTTCCCTAATCTTCTACCCGGTTCACCTTTACGCCGCTCTGAAATTCATCTGGTCAGACAGATATTTAATAGCCTAACCCGCATAAATGAGGAAAATGGGGAACCAGAAGCTGACTTAGCTCATCATTGGCAACAATTATCCTCAAATCACTGGCGCTTCTATCTACGGCCGGCCATCCATTTTCACCACGGCAGAGAATTACAGATGGCGGATGTCATCGCTTCGCTACAAAGATTACGCAACCTGCCCCTTTTTTCTCATATTGAAAAAGTCACAACGCCCACACCCTATGTGATTGATATTTTTCTTTCAGAACCTGATCTCTGGCTCCCTTTATTAATCGGCAGCCCACATGCCATGATCTTGCCTCAAGAGTGGCAAAAGTTACCGAACTTCTCTCGTATGCCAGTGGGAACTGGCCCTTACCAGGTCATAAAAAACAGCGCTCAGAAACTACAAATTCGTGCCTTTGATAATTACTTTGGCTTTCGGGCACTGATTGATCAGGTGAATATATGGTTTCTACCAGAATTAGCGGAGAAACTGGTTTGTACAACTCTGCATCTGGAAAGTGACAGCACGGATAATAACTCGCTAGATAGCAGGATAGAAGAAGGCTGTTATTTCCTACTACACGACCATCGTTCAACTAAATGTAAGAGAGAAGACGTTCGCCAATGGCTATGCAGTCTGCTAACACCGATCAATCTGCTAGCGCATTGTGACCCCTTTTATCAACGCCACTGGTCACCCGCTTATGGTTTATTACTACGCTGGCATCACAGTAAGCTCATATCCGAATTGAACAAACCAGAGGATATTACCCATCTGACCGTCACGCTTTGTCATCAACATCACGAATACCACACAATCAGCCAGATCCTTCAAGCCATACTGACCAAGTGCGGCGTCGAATTGAAAATCAACATCGTGGATTATGACACATGGTTCAATGGTAACACCGAAAGTGACCTCTGGCTTGCTACTGCCAACTTTTATAATCCTCTGGAATTTTCGCTGTTCGCTACGCTGTACGAGATGCCATTATTGAAAAAGTGCCTTGGTAATGACTTAAGTAAAGAAGTATCACAATGGCGACGACAAGAGTTATCGCTTGAAGAGTGGTGCGAAAAAATAGTTGATGAACATTGGTTGCATCCACTGTTCCACCACTGGCTTGAGTTACAGGGACAGAGAAGTATGCGGGGAGTCAAAATGAACACCTTTGGTTGGTTTGATTTCAAATCTGCCTGGTTCAACCCATATGAAGGGTAATTCACAGAAAAAGCCAGAGTTATGAACATACACAGGTGTGCAAACTTGCTTTTATTCACTTTTTCTGTGGATATCTATGTGAAAAAGGCAGGGGTAATTCAGGTATAGCTTTATATTATGAATTATCAATCTATAGACAAAAAATGAAATAGTATTTATTTTTCATTGAAATAGCAGCTATTTATCTCGCTATTTCTAGCGTCAATCACAACTATAATGGACAACGTTAGTTGATGAGAACAAAAAACAATCAAACATTATGTTATCCACAGGTTATGCTTTTTAGTTAAGCAAAAAACAGTGGTTTTTGTAGAAAAAAGTGTTAGTCAAACCTGTAAATCAAACCAGTGATCTCATTTTTGTCTACTTATCCCATAAAACTGTGGATAACATGGTGTAAGATCCTGTTCATTATTACCAGCAATAGGTGAACAAGAACGGCAGTCAATTTTACAATATTTGAAACAGCAATAAAAAATGTTTGTATATCATGCTATTATCACTTTTTAGCTATTGTATGAACCTCAGATTTATTATTCACAGAAACTAAGGCTGTTTTTTGACCTAAAAAACGGATATCTCAAATGAACATACTGTTTTCCCCCCCACCTCCACCAGACAACGAGCAACAGTTGCTTGAATGCGCCCAACTTCTGGCTGGCTTATCAATGGGAGAACTCGCGGCAAAAGCAAATTTACCTATCCCACCCAATCTGAAACGAGATAAAGGCTGGGTAGGCATGTTGCTAGAATATTATCTGGGTGCAAGTGCCGGCAGCAAACCAGAGCAAGATTTCGAACATATCGGTATTGAGCTTAAAACCATCCCAGTAGACAGAAGAGGTTATCCATTAGAAACAACATTTGTCTGCGTTGCACCATTAACAGGGAACAGTGGTATTACCTGGGGAAGCTGTCATGTTAGACGCAAATTATCGCGAGTGCTGTGGATACCTGTTGAAGGTGAACGGGAAATCCCTCTAGCCAAACGCAGGGTTGGCTCTCCTTTATTGTGGAGTCCCAATCAAGAAGAAGAAGAGTTACTACGTCGCGACTGGGAAGAATTGATGGATTTCATCGTGCTTGGCAAAGTAGAGAGCGTTACCGCCCGTCATGGCGAAGTATTACAGTTGCGCCCAAAAGCGGCTAACAGCAAAGCATTAACCGAAGCAATCGGCGTACACGGCCAGCCTATTATGACTCTGCCTCGCGGGTTCTATCTAAGGAAAAATTTCACTGCTCCTCTACTGGCCCGTCATTTTTTGATTTAACGTTGAGTTCTGACTGATTTTTACATCGACATACTTACCTTACATCTAATCAGGCGTATAATTAGATTTTTACCTTAAGGTTTTAATAAGCAATGTTAGAATGGATTGTTGATCCCCACGCCTGGATGGCACTTGCCACCCTGACAATTCTAGAAATCGTTTTAGGGATTGATAACATTATCTTTTTGTCACTTGTTGTGGCAAAACTCCCTAACCATCAACAAAATAAAGCACGTAAGATCGGACTAATGGGAGCAATGCTAATGCGCTTAGCGCTGTTAGCCTCTATTGCCTGGGTTATTCGACTAACCTACCCGATATTGACAGTTTTTGAACATGACATTTCTGCCCGTGACTTAATCCTATTCTTTGGCGGTCTATTCCTGATCTGGAAAGCCAGCAAAGAAATCCACGAAGCGATCGAAGGTGACAATGAAGGGGAGCTAAAACGTCCTGTTCACTCCTTCCTGGGGGCCATTATCCAGATTATGTTGCTGGACATTATTTTCAGCCTGGATTCAGTCATCACCGCTGTTGGCCTGTCCGATCACCTATTCATTATGATGGCAGCCGTTATCATAGCCGTCTGTGTCATGATGCTCGCCGCTCGTCCTATCGGTGAATTCGTTGACCGTCACCCTTCCGTCAAAATGCTGGCGCTGTCGTTCTTAATCCTTGTAGGCTTTACCCTTATTCTGGAAAGCGTACAAGTGCATATACCTAAAGGTTACATCTATTTTGCCATGTTCTTCTCAATGGCAGTGGAAACACTGAATCTCATGCGTGGGAAAAAGAAAAGAAATTAGAAATAGCGCTAAATAACGCTAAAAAATATTCTTCTTTGATTTAAAAAGTATGCCATAGATGCCCAGTTCAGTACTGCGGCATCTCAATTCTATGCAGCAAAAAATTGCCGGTTATTTCGGCATTTTTTATACTTAGCTAACCTCATTTGTTTTCTTATCTTCGCTACGACTGACAATCTTGGCGCTCACTCGCTGACGATAAGTAAAATTGTGGCCCTCACCGCACGTGATCTCTGTTGCCGCCTGAATATCGCCGATATTTTCCAGCACAATACAATTCGTAAACTGGCTGAATATATTGAGAACAAAGCCGTCGCGACAGAACACGCCATTGCAATTGCAGAGGAACGACGCACATCGCTGAGTCCGCAACAGAACCTGCTGTGGTACCTGAGTGCGCTTAACCCCGATGATTGTAGCTACACCCTCCCGCTCGCCGTGGAAATTCGCGGCCATTTAGCACCGACCAACGTTTAAATACTCAGGCGCGTTCGTTTTCACCTTCTGGCAAGGCGGGTTGCCGTTCGCTACGAACGATACTCCCTGCCAGCATCAGTGCACAAATGCTGCTGATTGTCAGTACCACGCCAAGGCGTTGCGCTAACCCTGCCAGAACCAGGCCGCCCCCTAACATCAGGTAATACATCAAACCAAGGATCGCCCCCGCCGTTCCCATGCAATCTTTATAGTGCCGCAGGGCACGCGCCAGAATATTGGGAATGGCAATACCATATGCCATCACAACCAGCATCATTGGCAAGACAAACCATACCGTTTCTTCCAGCAAGAACACCAAGATACCGCCAGAAAGCAGTAGAACACACGCCAGTGTCAGCAACGCGGTAAATAACCAGTGCTTGGCGATCAGAAGCTTGTTAATGGCTGCTCCAAGGCCCACACCTGCTGCCAACACCAGCCCGGTATAGCCAAACCATTGCGCAGGAAGACCCAGTGTTTCAAAACGGAACGGTGCTAATTGGTAAAAACTGAACATGCAGATATTGAATAGAGCGACCAACAGCGCACTGTGCCAGATGTCACCATCTTTAGTCATACGCCCCAGAGTACCGAAGAAGGAGCTTTTCACGACCTCTTGCGGGCGAGTTTCTGGCAGTTGCCATGCAGCATAAGCCAGCAACGCCGCCGCTAATATTGCCAGACCGCTAAAGACACCCTGATAGCCCCAATAATGGGTCAGTAACGCACCGCTCAGCACGCCGATCGCCGGGCTAACCGCCATAGCTATCCCCATCACCGAAAACACCTGCGCCAATTCGTAGCCGCTGAACTGATCACGAATGACGGTCTGGGTGCCCACCGATCCCACCGCCGCACCAAAGGCTGCCAACACCCTCGCCACCAATAATATGGTAAAACTATCGCAGAAGACCGCTAAGATCGATGCCAACATATATAACGCGAGTCCGACAAGGATCGTAGGACGCCGTCCAATCACATCACACATCCGCCCCCACACCACAACACCGAAGGCAAAAGCAAAGAAGTAACAAGACAAAGTTTGCGCGGCCATTTCCGCGCTGACATGAAACCCTTCAGCAATATGAGTAAGCACTGGGCTGTAGATCGTTTCCACCACTTGGGGAAACATCATCATAGATGTTGCCAGTGTGAGGGTAAGTTTGCGTTGCATAGCAAGTCCTGTGACTGAAGGTAAAATAAGGACACCAAGGTATCATCCTCGCTCTGTTGTCTGCTACAATATAAAAGACAAAAAATTTACATAATCGGACAGAATATGACATGGCTTAACGCTCAGGATACCTTTGATCCAGATTCGTTCGACAATAGCGTATTGGGCATCGCAGCCGAATTGGCTCAGCATGACTCTGGCCCACACTGGCATAGGATGGGGCAACTACTGTTTAGTCAGCAAGGCTGCATGCGCATTATGCTCAACGAGAGCATCTGCATGCTCCCGCCGGGTCGTATCGCTTGGATTCCACCGCGGGTAGAGCATCGGGTGCAAGTCAGCGGTGTGGTAGGTTATCGCTCAGTGTATCTCGATCGTTCCCATTACCCTAGTCTGCCTGAATGCTTAGAAGTCCTGACGGCTTCACCTTTGCTACGCGAAGTGCTGGAGCGCATTGCCATCGCTGAGTTCGACACCAACTGGCAGCACGGTGCTACCGCTAATATTCTAGCGGTATGCCTGGATGAGATACAACTGGCACCACGCGAATTAACCCTGCTGCCCCTACCCAGTGACCGCCGCCTGAGAAATTTAGCCGATATGGTCACAGTACCGCCGCTGTACGAGCTGGCTAGTTATATCGGCGCATCGGAAAAAACCATTAGCCGCATCTTCCGGCGTGAAACTGGGCTGAACTATCAACAGTGGCGGCAACAATGGCGGCTAATCAAAGCAATTGAGCTACTAGCAGAGGGATACGGCCAATCTGACGTCGCCAGTCAACTGGCTTTTTCCAGCGATAGCGCTTTCGCCACCTTTTTTAAAAATATGGTAGGCAGCCCTCCACGGGCATATATGGCAATGCGCAGCTAATTGTTTAATCTCAGATGGAAGGACTGACACTGATTTCAGCCAATAGTATTTTCTCTCAATATGACATCCGGTTAATTGATGCTCACATGTAAAAAATGACAAAGAGCCTCCAGAAAAGCATATAAAGGTTACATCAATCCAAATAACAGCCGAGTTTCAAGGGATAGCGCCACAACTCAGTACGAGCTTATTTCACTATCCCCTAAGACTATACTAAGACTACGTGCTCTTTAGCGCTTCTTAGATGCCTGTAAATAAAGCATCTCCAGTGCAATAGTCGCACCTGCCAGAGCCGTAATTTCAGACTGATCATAAGCTGGAGCAACTTCTACCACATCCATACCGACAATATTTAGCGGTTGCAAACCACGCAGCAATTTCAGTGCACGATCGGTTGTCAGGCCACCAATGACTGGCGTACCCGTACCCGGCGCAAAAGCTGGATCAAGACAATCGATATCGAAAGTCAGGTAAACCGGCATATCACCAACCGTCTCTTTTATCTGAGCAAGCAAATCATCCACACTACGGTCATTAACCTGATCAGCATCCAGCACCGTAAAACCATCGTCCCGTCCATGTTCAGTACGAATACCAATTTGTACTGAATGATGCGGATCGATCAACCCTTCATTTGGTGCGTGATAGAACATGGTACCGTGATCAAATTGGCTACCGTTTGGATAGGTGTCAGCATGAGCATCAAAATGAACCAGAGCCATTTTACCGAAATGTTTGGCATGAGCGCGCAACAAAGGCAAAGTAATAAAGTGGTCACCACCAAAAGAGAGCATACGCTTACCGGAAGCCAGCACTTTTTCAGCATGAGCTTGTAATTTATCACTCATATCCTGAGCATCACCAAAGTTGAAGACCACATCACCGCAATCTACAACTTTAAGACAATTGCGTAGCTTAAAATCCCACGGCCAACGGCGGCTTTCCCATGCCAAGTTAGTAGAAGCCTGACGAATGGCCGCAGGCCCGTGGCGACTACCTGCACGACCTGATGTTGCTATGTCAAATGGTACGCCAGTAATTACCCACTCTGCATCGCTGGAATATGGCTGGAAATTCAGCGGAAAGCGCAGGAAACCGAAGGCATTAGAAACCAGAGAGTCATCTTGTTGGTTGCCCAAGGTACTTATTGTCATGAGATATATCCTCAAAAGTTTCCCGACAGAACAAAGCTATTTAATTCCAGGATGCCCATGCCATGACGAAATGGGATATTTCTGAGATAACCCTATTTCTCTGCATCTCCGCATCTGGTTTATATTAAATAACGTTATCTGTATACAGGAGGCTTAATTAACACCAGAAGATTATTCATCTTCCAGATATGTGTAGCCATAAAGACCACTTTCAAATTCCAGTAAAAATTGCTCTTGCAAGCCTGTATCCAAATCCGTGCCTTTTACTTGATCACGGAAGCGAGCCATCAGTACATTAGGGTCCAGTTTCACATATTGCAGCATATCCGCGACTGAATCCCCCTCTTCACTTTGGTTATAGGTCACTTCGCCATTATCGAATACATAAACATCAATAGCCGCTGTATCGCCAAACAGGTTATGCATATTGCCAAGAATTTCCTGATATGCTCCCACCATAAAGAAACCAATCATTGGCGGGCAATCAGGATCATAAGCGGGCATCGGCATGGTCGCGGCTACACCATCACCATCCACATAATGATCAACAATACCATCGGAGTCACAGGTGATATCTAACAATACCGCACGGCGATCCAACGGCTTATCCAGTCCCTCAATGGGTAACACAGGAAATAACTGATCGATACCCCATGCATCAGGCAGAGACTGGAACAGTGAGAAATTCACATAGAATTTGTCTGCCATACGCTCTTGCAACTCATCAATAATTGGCCGGTGAGCACGGTTGCTTGGATCAAGATCCTGTTGAATACGGCGACAGATATTCAGATATAACTCTTCCGCCCACGCCCGTTCTGTCAAATCCAGCATGCCATGAGCATATTGTGTATGAACATCATGCAGATCGAGCTGACCATCATGCAGCGATTCACGTAAAGAGCGTCTATTTCCTTCTGAATGCATCTCCTGCCATGTTTCCCACAAACTGGTGAGCGGGCGGGAAGCATCTTCTGCCGGTGGTGTCGTCTGCGTAAATTCATTACGCTCAACCCCGATAACATTAGAGACCAAGACAGTATGGTGAGCGGTCAGGGCACGACCGGATTCCGTGATAACCGTAGGATGGGGTAAACCATGTTCATCACAAGCATCACCAATACCCCAGATGACATTGTTGGCATATTCATTCAACCCATAGTTCACAGAACAATCAGATTGAGAACGGGTCCCTTCATAATCGACCCCCAGTCCACCACCAACATCAAAACATTGAATATTTACCCCGAGTTTATGTAACTCGACATAAAAACGCGCTGACTCACGGACACCTGTTGCAATATCACGGATATTCGCCAACTGTGAGCCAAGGTGAAAATGCAACAATTGCAGACTATCAAGTCGATCCACTGCGCGCAAAATCTCAACCAATTGCAATACCTGAGTTGCCGCTAGCCCAAACTTCGATTTTTCACCGCCACTGGCTTGCCATTTACCTGAACCCTGAGATGCTAAACGTGCACGGACTCCCAAACGCGGGATCACATTCAATCGTTCAGCTTCTTCCAATACCTGGGCAATCTCAGACATCTTTTCGATCACCAAATAAACCTTGTGACCTAACTTCTCACCTATTAGCGCCAGACGAATGTATTCACGATCTTTATATCCATTACACACGATGACGGTACGAGTCATACCCGCATGGGCCAGCACTGCCATTAATTCCGCTTTAGAGCCAGCCTCAAGCCCTAAAGGTTCACCGGAACTGGCCAGTGATTCAATAACGCGGCGTTGTTGGTTAACTTTAATGGGATAAACTAAAAAGTAATCGCCTTTATAACCATATAACTCTCTGGCACGTTTAAATGCAGCATTGATTGAACGCAAACGATGTTGCAGGATTTGAGGGAAACAAAATAGCGCCGGCAAACGCAAATGTTTCTGCTCCTGCTGAACTTTTTTCACCAATTCCGCAAGATCAATTTTTGCCCCCGGCAAATCAGGATTTGGACACACACTAACATTGCCAAGATCATTGACGTAGTAGTAACTCCCTCCCCAATATGCAATATTGTAAGTCTGTTGCATTTTACGAGCGATATTATCATTCATGGCAGTCTCCTTAAGGGAGTTAGAGTTTTTCGCCTTCGCCTGTAATTAATAAATAACCCAAAACACCATAATCTCGCGTGTTGAGAAATATCAGGGAACAGCATGCTCTCAGGTTGTAAAAAGCGTTTAGTTACTACTAAACAACGACAAAATTACCGAGTGACAATACGACTGTCCGACATATCCGGCCTGTTTGCTGACAACAGATAACATCGAATTAAAGACATATTGAAAAGAAAGGAAAAAGACGCGGATACATCCGACGACAAGTGTGGCTGTTGGCCATTAGCAATCAGCAGATAATGGTTCATTACCCCATTCACCCCCACACATGACTCATATCTAAGGAGCCATTTTCTCGATTGAGAAACAGAAGCTAGTTAGCTTTCTGCGAGTCTGTAGCAAAAATAGTTCAACTACGGCCGCAGTTTATACTCGCAATCACATAAAATTGCAAAATGAAATTGAACAAAACTGACATACAAACCAAGAAATTATTCATTCACCCAATGAAAATTACTCCCTGAACTAAAAAAATCTAGCACATGGATAAGAATTACCCTAAAATAGCCATCTAGATGTTAATCCATCCATTTCCAAACTGAAATTATATTTTAAGGTAACGTTATATAATGACCACATACCTTTTCACTTCCGAATCTGTTTCCGAAGGGCATCCTGATAAAATTGCAGACCAAATATCTGATGCCGTTCTTGATGCTATTCTAGAACAAGATCCAAAAGCACGAGTTGCCTGCGAAACCTATGTTAAAACCGGCATGGTCATGGTTGGTGGTGAAATTACTACCAGCGCTTGGGTTGATATTGAAGAAATTACGCGACAAACAGTTCGAGAGATTGGTTATGTTAATTCTGAAATGGGTTTTGATGCAAACTCATGTGCAGTATTAAGTGCCATTGGTAAACAATCACCGGATATTAACCAAGGTGTTGACCGTGAAGATCCCCTGCAACAAGGTGCTGGTGACCAAGGGCTAATGTTTGGTTATGCAACCAACGAAACTGATGTACTCATGCCTGCGCCTATCACCTATGCACACCGTCTGGTTCAGCGTCAAGCTGAAGTTCGGAAAAATGGTGTACTGCCGTGGTTACGCCCCGATGCTAAAAGCCAAGTCACTTTCCAATACAATAACGACAAAATTGTCGGCGTTGACGCGGTTGTACTTTCCACACAGCATGCTGAAAATATTAGTCAGAAAGATCTGCAAGAAGCGGTCATGGAAGAGATCATCAAGCCGGTACTGCCTGCTGAATGGTTAAATCCAACAACCAAATATTTCATTAATCCAACCGGTCGTTTTGTCATTGGCGGCCCAATGGGTGACTGTGGTCTGACTGGTCGTAAAATCATCGTAGATACTTACGGTGGCATGGCACGTCATGGTGGCGGAGCATTCTCCGGTAAAGATCCATCCAAAGTCGACCGTTCAGCGGCTTATGCTGCACGCTATGTGGCAAAAAATATTGTCGCGGCGGGTCTGGCTGATCGTTGCGAAATTCAAGTTTCTTACGCTATCGGCGTTGCAGAACCCACTTCCATCATGGTGGAAACATTCGGCACTGAAAAAGTTTCAACAGCAACTTTGACTCTACTGGTACGTGAATTCTTTGATTTACGTCCTCATGGTTTGATTCAGATGCTGGATCTATTGCACCCAATCTATCGTGATACTGCCGCTTATGGTCATTTTGGTCGTCCACAGTTCCCGTGGGAAGCCACTGATAAAGCAGAAGCACTGCGTGATGCTGCGGGTCTAAAGCTATCAGCGATGAATATGTAAAAATATATACCCTATGGATTTCAAGATGGATCGCGACGGCAAGGGAGTGAATCCCCGGGAGCATAGGTAACTATGTGACCGGGGTGAGCGAATGCAGCCAACAAAGAGGCAACTTGAAAGATGACGGGTATAAAAACAAAAAGCCCGGTTTAGATAACTGAACTCGGCTTTTTTAGCATTAGCTGACAATTGAAGAATCCCTAACAATATTATTATCAGCTTGTTTCAGGATTTCTAATAAAATTCACTGATCCTTGCCTATTTACTTTCAATACATGAAATTAGTTAACGTTCCAATTTCTCTACAACAAGCCATTATGAATATTTTGCAGCAAAAACTGCAACAAGCAAACTTATATCTCAACCGTGATTTTCCTGAACCTACAATAAACTACCGCCAGAGGGGAACTACTGCGGGCAGTGCCTATATAAAAAATTGGGAAATCCGCCTTAATCCAGTATTATTGATTGAAAATCAACAAACTTTTATTAATGAAGTTGTGCCTCACGAATTAGCTCATCTATTGGTTTATCGCTACTTTGGGAAAGTGCCTCCACATGGAAAACAGTGGCGTTGGATGATGGAAAAAGTACTGAACGTTCCAGCTAGCCGTACACACAAATTTAAAGTCGACTCAGTACGTAGTCAAACTTTTACTTATTACTGTAGTTGCCAACAACATGAACTAACCCTACGACGCCATAATAAAATTCTGCGAGGAGAAAGTCATTATATCTGTCAAAAATGCGGAGAAAAGCTTATTATTAAATCAATTGATTCTTTCAATCCTAATTTATAAAGATTTATAATAATAAAAATGTGATTTAATTACCCCACTGCCTGAATATAAATCACACTAATAATATATGAACCAAAATCCTATTCTATCAAAAAATTCTTATAAATATTATCATTTTAAAAAAGCAAGAAATTTTTTAAGTAAAATTAAAATCTCCAGATAAGAAAATTAAGCAATAATTAATTTTAAAGTTAATCCTGTTAAGGTTCTGTATTACCATCAGGTTAAAAAACTGAGTCTAAGATAAACCACAAAAATAATGGATCATATCTATCTCAAATAGTCCAGATACAAGCCTTGTATAGGGAAGAAAGGGATAACATTTATACCCGTCATCTTTCAAGTTGCCTCTTTGTTGGCTGCACTCGCTCACCCCGGTCACATAGTTATCTATGCTCCCGGGGATTCACTCCCTTGCCGTCGCGATCCATCTTGAAATCCATTGGGTATAGAGTGAACATCTATCTGATAGGAATCAATTAACCACCTTTTACATCTTACAATATATTAATATTTATTTAATGATGAAATTATTTCCGGAAGTCTATACAACCTTTGAATTATCCCATTCCCCGGCCTTGATAATCTCGGTATAATATTGAACTAATTGTTTAGCTGTAAAGAAAGAATTAGGTGCCAAAATCATTACTCCATTATAGCTACTATTAACAACTGAACTAAAAATTCCTTTCACTTTAGATAAAGAGGTGAATTCTGGAGAGATGCAAAAAACAAATTTTCCTTTTTCATTCCATAACCAACATATTTATCCAATTTACTAACACTACCAATATAAGTCATCTCATAACCTTCATCCAATAAATCTGCTACATTTTCTTGACCATAACACTGTTACCCTTTTTTCCACACGCTTACGAATCAGGTAGAAATTAAATAGTCTAGACCCAGAAAAATACAGGACTCAGACCTTAATGAACGCGTGATTTAAATTATCTAATTTTTGAGAACAATTCACAAGGCTAGGATAGTTTTGACTGTCATATTTTTTAAATAAATATTAGTTACAAAAAATTTACCTGCTCTTGTTTCTTGCTGAATATTGTTTGCAAAATAGTTTAATTTTAATCATTACTTTATATACCCAATGGATTTCAAGATGCATCGCGACGGCAAGGGAGTGAATCCCCGGGAGCATAGATAACTATGTGACCGGGGTGAGCGAGTGCAGCCAACAAAGAGGCAACTTGAAAGATGACGGGTATAAATGTTCTTTTAATCGTAATATAATAAAATAAGGTATCCATATATATGTATAAAACACAGTTCTAAAAAGCAAGAAAAGATAATTATAATCCAGTTTTATTTTATATACATAATGAGCCAATGTTAAATCGGTTATTACAAATAATGAAGTAAAAACCAAAAGGATAATATAAAATAAAGGTATTCTTTTTTCTAAAGAAAAGAACAGATGTATAAAGTGCAACTCCAAAAATAAAGTGCACATCCCTTTTATCAATGACAAATAGTTTTGCCTTAACCTCAGCATCTCCTCCTGTCTGACAGTTGGATACCGGGCAAAGCCGCTTGACGTGACCCCTAATCACGACACAGCACACGGTATTTGACGCCTGATCCTGCGTCATTATGAATAAATTTAAACGTTACCCCACTGGTTTTGCGAAGACTGATAATTGATGACATGAACGGCCTATCGGCCTGATGAGAAACCTAAAGGTTAAGATGGCTTATTAAAGCCGAGTGGTTTTTTAGGAACATCAGGCGCGTAACTCATCGAGGCGCGGGCATCCTTGCCTATAGTGACGCCGGATAGATTTAAGCATAAGCAAGCCCCAAATTCATCAAAATGCGTGTTGCAACAACGAGGGTGACCATAGATTTAACCTTTCATATGGAAAAATAAAATGATACAGACCCTGATACGCAAAAACCCCCAGCTCTCGCTGGGGGTTTCTACTGTATTTAAAGCCTGGCAGTTCCCTACTCTCACATGGGGAGACCCCACACTACCATCGGCGCTACGGCGTTTCACTGCTGAGTTCGGCATGGGGTCAGGTGGGACCGCCGCGCTATCGCCGCCAGGCATATT
>NZ_CAWNXG010000031.1:0-57693 GCF_963878145.1 Photorhabdus sp. S10-54
TATTAGCTTGAACATCTATATCGTAACGGAAAGGTGTTTTTCTTGGTATAACCCTTGGCCTCCACCCGCATAGCGGGGGGTTTTATGTTTAAGAAGCTTACGCTACTTAAACTGGCTAAAGCCATAATCTAAATGGCCTGTATAAACAGGCCATCTCAGAATGTTAATAAGCTTTATACTTTCCCATTAACAATTTTTCATAGTATGAAATTTACTTGGGAATTTTATCTTATTTCACTGGACAGTTATGTGTATTTCATAATGTAATTTTCTTTGGTGAGAAAAATCCTGCTGTTTTTCTATTGAAAAATGCACAATTTAAATCACAGGCTCGATTATAACTCATCAACCCTCATCGATCTTTGGTAAACCAGTTTTTCAAAGTATTCAATAGGAATAAATACGGTAAAATTTAGTTACTCATATATTTAAGAACTATTTTATTTACTTTCTATTGCTACTATGATTTATTAGCATACGGTATTATGCGTACTTTTTCATACTGGGAGGTTGTAGTGATGCTTCTATGCTGTACGGGTCCATTTATATTATGGATAAAGTATTCAGGTTTAATCTGTAGCTAAGATTTATTTTATTCACATGATAAAAAATACATAGTATAGTATTGATAGAAAATTCGGTTGGATGAAGAAATTGAATCTTTGTTTTTCCTACTTTTCGAAAGCCAAACTGCGTTTTACCACTACACGATGTACTATTGATAGATAAATATGAAACTTACAAAAAACCACTTAATCAAACTATTACCAGTTGTTGCGCTCTTCATTTTTTGCCTTTTAGCTCATATAGCTTTAGGCTATCGCTTAAAAATAGCGTATGTGTTCGCTATGTTCTCTATTTTTCTATTGTTAAATAAAGTCACAATAGTTTATAGGCCCCTGCTTATCGTTCTTGGCATAGCAACTCTCGTTTATGCCCCTATCGGGATTACATATGGATCACCAAACTTCAACTCAATTCTTTCGTTATTCTATACAAATGAACAAGAGGCTAGTGAATTTATCTCTTCTATTCCAACTGAACACTATCTTTTTAGTGCGTTTATCTTGATCTTTTGTTTGTTCTCTCTAAAAGTAAGCATTAATTTACATAGAAATGTTAATGTTTTTCTGTTCTCTTTTGCATTAATTACGGTAATACACCACCCTTTAAAAGCTTTTATACAGGGTGAGGAATTTAATATCCTTGACTCTGGACTTCCTGAAATTAGAGTAGTCAAAGATGTCACTATCAACTTTATAAGGGTAAAAAGTGAATATAAAAAAATGCGACAAATACTAAGTGAGAAGGATACGTGGGGAACGGTATCGGCAAAATCAAAATATAGCACCTATATTGTTGTGATTGGAGAAAGTGTACGTAGAGATTTTATGAATGCCTATGGATTCCCGATACATAATACACCTTTTATGAGCACTGCCAATGGGACACTTTTTACGAATTATATCTCAGTAGGTCCATCAACCCAAATATCACTGGCAAACTCACTAGCAATGGTCAAAGATGGTAAAAATATTTTAAGCAATAATATTGTTACATTAGCAAAAAAAGCTGGCTTTTATACTTATTGGATATCAAATCAAGGTTCTATGGGGGTATTTGATACTCCGGTTGCCAGTATGGGAGCAAGGGCTGATTCTCCATTATTTATTAAAAAAGGTGAATCCAGTTCTGGTCTTAACAGAAATATGCCTGACACAAATATAATACCAATTGTGAAAAAAGCCTTAGAAGATAAGAGAGAAAAGAAGCTAATTGTTATCCATTTAATGGGGTCTCACTCCCCTGCTTGTATCAGAACAAATTATGAATACAAGGTGTTTTTTAAGTCAGAGCAGGTTTCTTGCTATATACAGAGTATTGAAAACACGGATGACTTGCTATCAATAATTACTGATGAAGCACAGAAAAATGAGAAGAGTTGGTCTTTGATGTATTTTGCTGATCACGGAGTATCTTTCTTTGAGAAAGATACTAAGAAGACGAGGCTTGCTCATAATGATAAATATAAGCAAAATTATCAGGTCCCTATGTTTATTACATCTTACGATGATACATCTCGTAATATTATTAACGCTCAACGCAATTCAATGAACTTCTTGACACTACTTTCAGAGTGGACAGGTATTAAAGAGTCTACAATCTCTGAAAATTGTAAAATGTTGTCTAATGAAATATGTAAAAACCAAGATGATGTCCTGGACTTTAATAATAAGGTCATGAAATATAGCTCATTACCAGAAGATAAAATTCCTAAATGAATTTTCATACTATGAAAAATATAAACAGGATATGTGTTGTACCTGATTTATAGATATGTCAATGCTCTATTATGAACTCTTTAAAGGATAAAAATTTAGATGAAAACATTACTACCTCTATTTGGATGGGAAGAAGCTAGTATTGACGATTATCGTGAATGTTACCGTATGTATGGTGGAGGATTGGCAACACACCCGATTGTTTTAGATTTCATTCATAAACATTTCAAATGTGGTGAAAAGTACTATGTGCGGAGGAATTCTGACAGATTATTGACTGCGGCCATATGCGTGTGGAGAGGGAAGTTCCTTGCAAATGATCCCTGTACTCCATTATCAAAATATATCCGTATAGCTATTCCTAATGATGAATTAATTATCTCTGCTGCTCGGGAATGCAGATTTATATTGCCTATCAAATCAAAATTTATATCTCCTTTAAATATAAAAAATGTGATTAATTCAACATATATATTTAACGCTAATAGAAGAGTGTGCATTGCTAAAGAGTTAGGTAACGAAGGAATATCAATAAAATCTCAAAATAAATATAAAGATCGATTGAAACGCTTCCTAAAGGCTGGAGGAAAAATTGTTGATTGTGAATCTTTCAGTCCAAGAGAAATAGCAGACATTTATTTTTCTCTTACTGAGAAAAGATGGGGTTCTTGTTGTGTGGATAGGGAACTAACTCAAGAATTGTTTGAACTAATCCAACCTCTCATATGGGGTAATATATTATTTTACAAAGATAAACCCTGCGCATTTCATTTTATTACAAAGACATTTACTTCTGAACACACTATATTTGAATTTATCCAAGCAGGAATGGATATATCAGATGAGTTGAGGAAACATTCTATTGGCTCCTTGCTAATTTGGAGCAATATAGAGAAGGCTCATTCTCAATATGAAAATGCCAGGTATTCCTTCGGCTGTCCATCTAGAGAATACAAACTCAGATGGTGTAACCTACAACCCATTGGCAGAATATTGAGTCTGTAAAATTAAAAAGATCTATCCCGGTGGATTACAAAATAACAATAACAGTATAATAGACCGAAGACAGACGAAATAAAACGCTTTACGATTGTCATTGGGCTGCGTATAAGCAGCCCCTATTGTTGTTATTCTGGAATCTCAGGCCATTTAATATCAGGAGCTATTGAAGTATCTACACGGCTTAATAATACTAAGTACTTTTTCCATTCAAGTAACAGTGCTTGTTCTTCTTCCGAAGCCAATTCAGCATCAATAGCATATTGGAGCAACGTAATGGTTTCATTAGCTTGTGTGCACAGTATACCGCGTAGTAGCTCTGCCTGCTCAATCTCACTGTCCTTTATTGCCGCTTTATCAGTCACCCACTTTGAGCCGTCCCATCTATCAAAATGAGTAGCAGGTTGTTTGAATGTCAATGTTTCCGGTAATTCACCCAGTTCAGTAATTCCTTGTGGCAGGCGAGTTTGTATGTTGTAAGCTGTTTTTCCACGGTAATCGGGTACAACTTCCCAGTGATCTCCGTTTACTGTGCGCCTAACAGCCATGGAATCGGATTCAGGAAGTGTCGGAGCATCTATATAGGAACTGGCCGGTATTCCTATCCCCTTCATCAGATATTCCGGTGTCGTGCCTATAAATTCCCCTGAATGAGGCGCTGCATGGTAGATTGTTAGCCAGCCGGCTTTTTCTGCCAACCCATCTTTACCCAATATCGCTGTTTCCGGTTCTAAAGAGTATTTTTGTTCTGTCATTATGCTGCCCTTACTATGTAGTTAAATGCAATGTTGCGAGGTCTGTTCTCTGAAGCAACAGGCACAACTCGTGAAGCATCAAATAGAATCCGTTTTTGCCAGACATCTGTATATTCATTTCCTGGAGCATTTTCACCTGAAAGAGAAAAACATCCTCCATAACTATTATTTCCACGTAAAATTGTACCTGGGGTATAACCAGTGATATTACGAATTGCGTCCCCTTGATAAGTTAAAACCCTACGACCACGATCAACACCGCGCCCATCATCCCAACCACGGATAAATTCACCACGCAAATCAGGAAGTACACCGGATGGATAAGCTATAGCTAATTGTGGATATAAAGTTTTATTAAATGATTGACCATTGCATGCGAGATATCCAGCAGGCACATTCGGTAACGGCCACGGAATTGGAGCACCAACTGGATAGATATCGCTTTCTTTTCCAGATAATAAATAAGAGTAGACTTTCCCCTTAACTGCCCCTTTAGGGATTTCTGATAACTCTGCCATCTTAATTAATTGATTAACAGTCGCATTATCTGACACAAAAGCATTTAAAATTATGTTTTGAGCAAAAGGGCCAATGAATATATAAATGTCATAGTTATCACCAGATGTATTAATGGTTGCTAAGTCAGTAGGTGCACTGGTATTAACTGTGTACATCACCGCATTGATTCCGGCAGGCGATCCATTTCCAGTTCTTAAAATTATATTAGCAATAGCGCATTGTTCAAAACTGCCCACGTTGTACCCGGAACCGCCAGCGATATTAATATTGATAGTGCTCATCACTTTCATTGTTACTTCAGCAATTTTTACCCAAGCTGATGTTTGTACTGTCAGGCTACTAATATATTGCTTACCCGGTAGGGCATTAGCCGCGCTATCAATAGTTTCTTTTAAACCCAAGTTCTTCACAAACTCACTTTTATTGGGAATGTCTGAGCCGTTCTGGTTCTTGGACAGTTTTTCATTCAGGGCATCAGTAACGACCAATTGACTCATCACCGTAGTTGTTGATGAGCCCGTTTGCTGTTCTATAAAACCAAGGTTTTTTATAATTCATTAATAGGTAGTAATCTTTGCCAAGACAGCTTCCTGGAGCATTGAACGAGGCTAAGATACAGTAAAAACTGGGCAGATTTGCGTATCAATAAATAACCAAAATGACGATTGAGTAGAAGAATATTGTGAGTGGCGAAAATGCAATCACATTTGGTTCATAAAACAGCCATTTGAAAGGTTAAATGCACTGGTAAAATACACAGCATTTCAAGTCTGTTAATTTATACAGTACACTTTTTCAAATTACGGAGCTTATTACATCGGGGAAAATTTATTGGTTAAGAAATATCAACAAACAAATTGTACTTATTAAATTTTCCATCAACCAAGATAAACACGAAAAAGGCCAGCAAATGCTGGCCAGTTTTAAAGATTTATTTGTTAACTTTAAAATCATTAAAAGATATTGGGCTTCTGTTACCCGCTTGATCTAAGCCATATACACAAAAGCGTACTGGAGAATCTTTCTTTTTAAGAGAAATTGGGATTCGTCTATAAATAGAGTAACCTGTGTCATCATCGCATTTTGTGGATTTTAATGGGCCTGATTTTACACGTAAGTCAACAATTTCATAGACGTTAAAAATAGGATCAACAATCCAACTATCTTCTGTTTCAAAAACTAATCTTGTTGTTGGTTTTATTGTCGGAGGTGTGTCATCAATTTCACGTAATTTTATTGATGCGTTAGACGTATTCTGCCAGTGTTTATTGGCAGAATGTTGTCCAATGACACACATAGCGTAAATCCCTTCTTTGGAAGGAACGGTAAGTTTATCCAGCGGTTGTGTAGTGACTGGAATAGGTTTGCTGTATCCTTCAGGATCTGAACAATCAATATTACTCGCAAGTCCTCCTTTATAGCGAATATTATCAAAACCCTGCTCCTCAAGATGTAAATTCCAAGTAGCAGGCTTGTTGTTAACTGTGCTCTTAGTAATCAGTGGGCCACCAGCGTTAATAGTGATCCCTTTTCCATCATCAAATTGACTTAAATCCAGTTTTCCATCAGGAGTAAATGCACGTGCAATTTTATCAATAGGAATGTAATAACTGGCACCTTCACGTGAAAAACCCTGATCCTTAATCAGTTCACAAGGTCGATTAAGACCACAACCCGTGTAATTTCGATCGACGGTGGTATTTAATACACCAATTATCTTGGATTGATCTTTCAATATAACCGGCGAACCAGATGTTCCTCCCGCAACACCGGCGCAATTAACCGAAACGGCCGGAGACCAAGCCCATGCACTTTCATACAAAAGCGAGGTTTTTCCTGTAATCGAGCAAGCCGAATAGCGTAGATAGCGTTTATCACCCGCTATGCCATTGGCCGGAATGTGAGCAAGTTCAATCGGCTGACTTACGGATGGTGCATAATCTTTTTGTAAAGTTACCGGCAGTATTCCGCGATTTGCCAACTCACCATAAGTTGCTTTAAGTCTGAAAACCGCAAGGTCACCACCTTTCATGGTTGCGTATAAAACCCTATCAACACCAACAGGTTGGTGTTTATTGATTAAGTCAATAAAGTAATTTGGTGTGTATGTCCAACCAGGACCTACAGGTTGATCAATCACGACTTCATTAGTATCTAATGAAGAGTCAAAACAATGGCCTGCGGAAAGAATAAGGGCTTGTTGATTGGCATCAGGGGTTTCTGAACCGGCAATAAGTGTCGCGGTACACAGACCACGACCGCTTAGTTTTCCCACATGCTTAAATCGCTCAGCGTCCGGATCGGTAGATTTTAATAGCGGAGCTTCGGTGCTGGTATTGTCTTGCAGATCAGCAATATGTTTGCTGTTATTTTCGGGAAGTGCTTGTACAAAACAACTTGTTGACATAATCCCTGTAATAAGTGTAGCTAAAAAGGTTTTTCTCATGTTTTTACCTCATGTTGTTTACATTTTTAATCTTTCCATGTAATGGAAACAGACATTCAATGAAGAAAAAATTATCGCTAAGTGTTTTTTAAAACTTTAATAAATCCTCTATATGAGTATTTAATGTTTACTAATTTATGAATTAATAGACAGTTTTTTTAGCGCATAAGATCATTCTATTGAGTGCCTGTTATCCATAGCCAATAATAAATAACATAAAAATCAGCTAAATAGTTTTATATACTGCAATAGAGCTATAACGTTCAATGGAACGAGAATTGGCTATAAAGGTTTTTCTGGTATAAATTCGTTGTTATAAAGGATGAGTTGATTAAATGAGAGTTGAACTCCAGGAGAATGTATATTTATTCGTTGTTACTAAATTTATCACCCGGAGCATTTGTTATGGAATAATAAAAGTGTTAGTAAAATAATTCTAGTCTTGCCGGAATGAGTTTTAATTCAGTTTGCAGTGTTTTTAAATAGTCAATAGCAATAGTGGCTAAAATGGGATAAAAATCATTTTCTAGTTTGGTTGTCTGCATCAATTCCAGATAACGGTAAGCCCAAGGTAGTAAGTGCTGTTCTAACAATGTACGTGCAGCAGGTTTATGCCCTTGTTCTAAAATATAAACTAAGGCCAGCAGCATCAGACCGAATTGATCTTCGGGTTCCCGTTGTTTACTGGACATGGCGATATTCTGTTTTGTCAGAAATTCCCGGTAAGCCAGCGTGCTTTCACCTGATAACGAGTTTTCTCGGTCCAGATAAACCGATCCCCAAGGTGGGGCTGGCATAACACCTTGCCCTTCGAACAAGATGGAGTAGTCATATTGTAGAGATTCGACTGAGAAGATAGAGAGCTTTTTCGTCAGATTTTCTATTGTGCGGTTATTTGACCAGGGAAATAATTTATCAATATCGATAAGTAAGGGAATTAGTGGACGGACTTGTTCTGATTTCGGTGAGTAATAAAAACAGGCGCCAATAATGCGAGGTACAGCAGTATCTAATAACATGGAAAGTTCTCATTATGATTGGGTTATACCGATGGTGTAAGCAGCATAAACACATCATAAGCTTATATGTTATGAATAGATAGTTGATTATGATCAACGATTAATCTGTTGTGGTGTTGCTACTATCTTTATCACCAGATTGACGGTGGATTTTGTTATAAATCGTATAAGTTTATCGCCGAAAATAATAAAATTAGCCGCTTTATTGGTATGGGAAATATATATTTAATCTGCATTTTAATTTAATGAATTTAATAAGGTTATTATGGTAAAAGTGAATATATATCATTAGTTATCTAATAATTTAATAACTTGAAAAGTAGACCACGTTAAAAATAAATAAACCCTATGGATTTCAAGATGCGTCTCGGCGGCAAGGGAGCGAATCCCCGGGAGCATAGGTAACTATGTGACTGGGGTGAGTGAGTGCAGCCAACAAAGAGGCAACTTGAAAGATGACGGGTATAAACCGCCGTTAGGTTAATACCGCACCTTAATGGTGTGGTTGGGAAGGAGGTGAAAATCCTCCGCAGCCCCCGCTGCTGTGATGCTGACAACTCCGCTGATGCCACTGGTCGGAAAGACTGGGAAGGTTGCGGGGAAGGATGACGCTAAGCCAGAAGACCGACCTGACAGGCACGAGACATTAACTCCTTCGGTGGGAAGCGAGTTGTCATCCAAGTGGTGTGCGCAGTGTTGGCACGTCTTATGGGCGCTCCTTTTCCGATCGACATATCGGGAATTTTCTATGCAATGGTCAGGTAGGAAGGCATTTGTTATCGCGGGTACGGGTAGTGGCTGTGGTAAGACTACGGTTACCCTTGGCATTTTGCGGGCATTGATGTTGAGAGGGTTGACTGTCCAGCCGTTTAAAGTGGGGCCCGATTATCTGGACAGCGGCTGGCACAGCTCTGTGTGTGGCGTAGCATCGCGTAATCTTGATGCATTTATGCTGCCAACAGCAACGCTTAATGGTCTTTATAATCAGCATATGCGTCATGCTGATGTCGCGGTCATCGAAGGTGTGATGGGGTTGTATGATGGTTATGGTACCAACCCAAACTATTGCAGTAGCGCTGCAATGGCTAAGCAGTTGGGATGTCCAGTGATTTTGTTGGTAGACGGTAAGGCTGTATCGACTTCTGTTGCCGCAACGGTTCTGGGTTTTTGTCGTTTTGATCCCTCTCTAACGATTGCGGGCGTCATTGTTAACCGCGTCAATTCTGAAAATCATTTCGAACTTATTCGTCATGCGATTGAACATTATTGCGGTGTTCCTGTTCTAGGGCGTTTACCCGTGATGAAAGATGTGTCGTTACCGTCTCGTCATCTTGGCCTTATTCCTGCTCAAGAGCAGGTGGACAATGATGCTCGCTGGCAGCGGCTGGCTCAACAGGTGGAGGCGCATATCAATCTTGACCGTCTGTTGGCGCTTTGTGACTGTCCTGTTTTACCCCCAGGTGAGGCACCATCATTGCCTAATCCCGCACTGGCTGATGGCTTGACGCTAGCGTTGGCAGATGATGAGGCCTTTAATTTTTATTACCCCGATAATCTGGAGATGTTGGAACGGGTGGGGGTACGTATTCACCGTTTTAGTCCACTGCATGATCGCCGTTTACCCGATTGTCAGATGATTTATCTCGGTGGGGGCTACCCGGAAATCTATGCCGCTAAGTTGGCCGCCAATAGTGCCATGCGGGAAGCTTTACAGGATGCGCATTGTCGTCAAGTTCCCATTTATGCTGAATGCGGTGGCCTGATGTACCTTGGTAAATCGTTAATCGATGGCGAGGGGGCGAGCCACCAGATGGCCGGTATTCTGCCGGGGGAAAGCCATATGGGTACGCGGTTGATGCGCTTTGGTTACTGTCAGGCACAGGCCCGTTTTGACACTTTGCTGGCCGCAGAAGGTGAGATTTTACGAGGTCACGAGTTTCATTATTCTGATTTTATCAGCTCAGTGCCCTCAGTCTTTGACTGTACTAAATGGCGTGACGGGATGGCAATACAGCAATGGGCCGGAGGCTATCAGGTACAGCAGACACTGGCCAGTTATCTTCATATCCATTTTGCTCAGCGTCCTAGCCTGCTTGATCGCTGGTTGAGGTCTGCAAGGAGGCTGTTGTGACACTTGCTGCCTGGTTTGCTGCTTTCTTGCTCGATAGCTGGTTAGGCGATCCGCCGCATTGGCCTCATCCGGTGCGTTGGATTGGTAAGCTGATCTCTCTGGTACAGCGGGCGGTTCGGCGCTGTTGTCACAGTGAACGTGCATTGAAAGTTGGTGGAGCAGGGCTATGGATAGTGGTTGTGGGGCTGACTTGGTTGGTGAGTTGGGGGTGTCTATGGCTGATGAACCTTATTCATCCTTGGGTCGGCTGGCTGGTTGAAGTGTGGATGATTTATACCCTGTTGGCTGGCCGTTGTCTGAGTGACGCCGCGCTAGAGGTACATGAGGTATTACAACAAGGCTCATTGGATGAGAGTCGTCAGCAATTGTCACGGATTGTTGGGCGCGATACTTCCCAACTAGATGCACCGCAAATCACCCGAGCGGTGGTGGAGACGGTGGCGGAAAACAGCGTTGATGGGGTTATTGCTCCACTGTTTTTTCTAATGATTGGTGGTGCGCCGTTGGCAATGGCTTATAAAGCGGTTAACACCCTTGATTCAATGGTGGGGTACAAAACGCCGGAATACCGCGCCATTGGGTATGTTTCCGCTCGCATGGATGATCTGGCGAATTGGTTACCGGCGCGGTTGAGTTGGCTGTTATTGAGTGCGGCAGCTTGGTTCATCCGGCTTGATTTTCGTCAGGCTCTGCGTATTGGCTGGCGTGATCGTTATCAGCATAGCAGTCCTAACTGTGGCTGGCCGGAAGCGACGGTTGCGGGAGCCTTGGGTATCCGCCTTGGTGGTTCAAATTGTTATTTTGGTGAACGAGTAGATAAACCTTGGATTGGTGATGAACGCCGTAAAATCGCGCTGATGGATATCCCGCGCAGTATCCATTTGATGATGATAGCTTCGCAACTGGCCTTACTGTTGTTTGCGCTGTTGCGTTTACTGTTGGTCGGAATGGCTTAGAAAAGGGCAACAATATGAACTACCTCCAGAAACCTCAGCAAATTGAACAGAATAGCTTTGCAATCATTGGCGATATTATTGCCAGTGAGCGCCCTGATTATCGTTTTGTTGATGAGATGCAAGAAGCGGTAATTAAACGGGTGATCCACACCACTGCAGATTTTGACTGGTTGGATATTTTATGGTTCTCGCCGGGTGTGCTGGCCCGCATGACAGAGGCATTGAGCCGGGGATGTACCTTGTATACCGATACTACGATGGCTCAGTCCGGTATCAACAAAGCACTGTTACATCAGATGGGGTGTGAATGCCGCTGCTATATCAGTGATCCGCGTGTAGTAGCGATGGCGAAAGCGCAGGGTATTACGCGTTCTATGGCCGCGGTAGATGTCGCATTGGCGGAAGAAGGCGACAAAATCTTCGTGTTTGGTAACGCCCCAACCGCGCTGTTCCGTTTGCTGGAAAGGCAGGCTTTGCCATTGGCGGTGGTTGGGGTGCCTGTTGGTTTTGTCGGTGCGGCGGAATCGAAAGCCGCTTTGATGCAAAGTGAACTGCCTTGTATCGCTGCCTCAGGTCGTAAAGGGGGAAGTAATATCGCGGCGGCGATTATCAATGCCATTCTGTACCGATTGCGGGAGGCACAATGAGTGACACCATGCAACTAGACAGCATCTGGCATAACGGTAAGCAGTATCGCAAAGGTTATACCACGGGTTCTTGTGCTACCGCTGCCGCCAAGGTTGCCGCATTAATGGTGCTGCGTCAGCAAGTTATTGATCATGTTTCTATTGTGACACCTTCTGGTGTGACATTACGCCTTAACGTTGAACAGCCACTGATTGAAGGCCAGCAGGCGACTGCTGCTATCCGTAAAGATGGTGGCGATGATGTAGATGCCACTCATGGCATGTTGATTTTTGCCCGCGTCACTTTATGTGATCACGGTGAGATCCATCTGCGTGGTGGGGAAGGTGTGGGTACGGTTACCCGCAAAGGTGTCGGATTAGCGGTAGGCAGCGCTGCGATTAATCGTACACCGCGTCAGACTATTGAGGCAGCGGTACGGGAGGCTATTGGTCCTTTACGGGGCGCGGAGGTGGAAATTTTCGCGCCGGAAGGTGAAGAGCGGGCAAAGAAAACTTACAACGGGCGCTTGGGGATACTTGGCGGCATTTCCATCATTGGTACCACCGGCATTGTCACGCCAATGTCGGAAGAGAGTTGGAAACGCTCACTGGCGATAGAGCTGGAAATGAAACGTTCGGCGGGTGCTGAAAAGGTCATTCTGGTGCCCGGCAATCATGGTGAACGTTTTGTACGTGAACAATTGGGGCTTGATGGTCAGTTAGTGGTAACCATGAGTAACTTCGTGGGCTACATGTTGCAGGAAGCGGTACGGCTTGGGTTCCGCCATATCATGTTGGTGGGACACCCCGGCAAGTTGGTGAAAGTGGCCGCAGGAATTTTCCATACCCACAGTCATATTGCTGATGGCCGTATGGAAACGTTGATTGCTTATCTGGCACTGATGGGGGCGTCGCAGGAACTGCTGTTAGAGGTGAGTCGTTGCGATACCACGGAAGCGGCAATGGAACTGATCACAGAACACGGCTTGCAAGAGGTTTATGACCGTATTGCCGAACGCATTTGTGAACGAATGAGTGAAATGTTGCGTTTTGCGGTTAACCCACCGCGCTGTGATGCCATCATGTTCTCCTTTGATAATCAAATACTTGGCACCAGTCGCCCATTAAATGACATTTTGGAGGCAATGCGATGATCACCGTAGTGGGAATTGGTCCCGGCGATACTGCGTATCTGATACCGCAGGCACAGCACTATATCACTGAGGCGGAGGTATTGGTTGGTGGTAGACGTCACCTGGAGATATTTAGCGGTGTCACCCACGAAACCCGCGTACTGGACGCTGATCTTGCCAGTTTGCTTGCTTGGCTACAGAGCAACAGTACACGCCGGATTGTGGTATTAGCGTCTGGTGACCCGTTGTTATATGGCATTGGCAAATTATTGTCTGAATATTTTACCGCAGATGATCTGCGCATCATTCCGGGTATCAGTTCAATTCAGTATTTGTGTGCCAAAGCTGCACTGGATATGAACGATATCTATCTGACCAGCAGTCACGGGCGTACCCCGGATTTTAGCTGGCTTCTGCAACACGACAAAGTAGGCATGGTAACTGATGGGCGCGTCGGCCCGCGGGCAATTGCGGAGGCCATTATTGAGCGTGGCCTGAGCCGTACATTGATTATTGGTGAAAACCTCTCTTTGCCTAATGAGCGTATTCACCGTCTGCGGCCGGAAGCGGTGGCGACTGACTATGACATGAATGTGGTGGTGATCCTAAATGAGAGATGATGAATTTTTACGCGGACAGAAAGTGCCGATGACCAAAGAACCCGTACGTGCATTGGCGCTGGAGCGGCTGGAACTGAATGATGCTAGCCAATTGATTGATGTGGGGGCGGGTACGGGCAGTGTGGCATTGGAGGCGGCGTTACGCTTCCCGGCGTTAACCGTTACTGCCATTGAACGTAACCCGGCGGCACTGGCCTTGATTGAGGAGAATCGTCAACGACTAGGTTGTCATAATGTGGAGATTATTGCAGGAGAAGCTCCGTTAGCATCGGATGTGATGGCGGATGCCGTATTTATTGGTGGCAGTGGCGGGCAATTGACCGCTTTGATCGATTGGGCACTGGATCACATGTACCCCGGTGGCCGCTTGGTACTGACTTTCATTTTGTTGAATAACCTAAATGATGCACTGGAACATTTGCGGACCTGTCAGATCAGTAATTTGGAGTGTATACAGCTACAAGCATCTACTCTGGCGTCCCTTGGTAATGGTCACTATTTCAAACCGAATAATCCGACTTATCTAATTTCCTGTTACAAGGAGAAGATCGATGTCTGAATATTTTGATCCTCGAAAAGTGTGGTTTGTCGGGGCCGGACCGGGTGATAAGGAGTTGATCACCTTAAAAGGTTACCGTTTGCTGCAACAGGCACAGGTGGTGATTTATGCCGGTTCGCTGATTAATACCGAACTGTTGGATTATTGCCCGCCAGAGGCTGAGTGTCATGACAGCGCCGGCCTGACGTTGGAACAGATTGTTGCACTGATGGTCGATGGTGTACGTGCGGGTAAACTGGTAGTGCGACTGCAAACCGGCGATCTCTCGTTGTACGGTTCCATACGCGAACAAGGGGAAGCTTTGACCGATGCGGGCATTAGTTTTGTCTCAATACCGGGTGTCAGTGCTTTTCTTGGGGCAGCAGCGCAATTAGGGGTGGAGTACACCGTACCGGAAGTGGCGCAAAGCTTGATCATTACCCGAATTGAAGGGCGCACACCGGTGCCGCCGCTCGAACAGTTAGAATCCTTCGCTGCTCATCAAACGTCAATGGCGATTTATCTTTCTGTACAGAAGATGAGGCATGTGGCCGCGCGTCTTCAAGCCGGCGGCTATCCGGCAACGACGCCGGTCGCGGTGGTATACAAAGCGACCTGGGATGAAAGCCTAACTGTGCGCGGGACGTTGGCGGATATCGCTGAAAAAGTACAGGCTGCGGGTATTCGTAAAACCGCTTTGATTTTGGTCGGTGCTTTTTTGGGAGAGGAGTACCACTATTCCAAGCTTTATGATGCGGGGTTTAGCCATGAATATCGCCGGGCATGAGTCGATTGCGGTGTTCTGTCTGACTCCGGGAGGGGTCAGACTGGTACGTCGGTTGAAAACTCATCTTCCTCTGACCTGTTTTACCAGCGAAAAGTTGTTGGAGCCGGGGTTTACGCCTTTTAATGGCAGCTTTGGCGACACGTTGCGCGAGGCATTTAAACACTATTCAGCGTTGGTAGTAGTAGCGGCGCTTGGCATCACGGTGCGCATGCTTGCGCCACTGATAAACGACAAAATGCATGATCCCGCCGTAGTGGTGATTGATGAAGGTGGTCAGCATGTTATCAGCTTGTTATCCGGTCATGTGGGTGGCGCTAATGCATTGACTCACCATTTGGCGGAGTTATTAGGCGCTGATCCGGTGATTACAACCGCCACGGATGTTAACGGGATGGCGGCGCTGGACACCCTTGCCACTCAATTAGATGCCGATATGCAGGATTTTCGCCACGTGGTGAAGGTGATAAATCAAATGCTGGTCAGTGGTCAGAAAGTAGGGCTGTGGTGGGATGAGCGACTACTTAGTGAACGCGAGCGGTGTGATACCCGGGGTTTTGTCCCGGTAGCGTGTCTGGATACATTACCAGCGCTGGATGCGCTGGTGTGTATCACATTGCGAGATTCATTGCCGGAATTGTCTCTACCGGTTTACAAACTGGTGCCGAAGCGTGTTGTGGCCGGGATCGGTTGTCGCCGGGATACGCCATTGCAAACAGTGATTGAGCTATTGCAGCAGCAGATGGTGGAAAACCATTTCGATCTGATGGCGTTACGTGCCATCGGCAGTGTTGTGATTAAAAAGGATGAACCGGCGCTCAATCAGCTTGCACAGCGTTGGCGTGTACCGTTTGAGTTGTTCAGTGTTAATGAGTTAAGTCTTCATGAACAACGTTTTCCTGCTTCCGATTTTGTCCGCCAGACGGTAGGGGTTGGCAGTGTTTCACAACCTGTCGCCTGGTTGATGAGCGAAGGAAAATTGGTTGGTCGGACCTTGCGTCAGCAGGGCGTCACTATCACTTTGGGGGTATCACAATCATGTTAACAGTAATCGGTATTGGGCCAGGCAATGAATCTATGATGACACAGGAGGCCATTGAGGCGATCCGCGAAGCTGAAATTATTGTCGGCTATAAAACCTACACCCATTTAGTTAAGTATCTGACGATGGATAAAGAAGTGATTAAGACCGGTATGTGCAAGGAGATTGAACGCTGCCAGAAGGCGATCGATTTGGCACTGTCCGGCCGTAAAGTCGCTTTGATCAGCAGCGGTGATGCGGGAATCTATGGCATGGCGGGTTTAGTGCTGGAATTGGTTTGCCAGCAACAGTGTGATCTTGAAGTTAAGTTGGTCGCCGGGATCACCGCCAGTATTGCTGCTGCGTCGTTGTTGGGCGCACCGTTGATGCACGATTTTTGTCATATCAGTTTAAGTGATCTGTTAACGCCGTGGCCGATGATTGAAAAACGTATTATTGCCGCCGCACAAGCCGATTTTGTTATTTGTTTTTATAACCCACGTAGTCGTGGCCGGGAAGGGCATCTTGCCAAAGCGTTTGAACTTATGCGGCCGTGGAAAGCGGCGCAAACACCGGTTGGCGTAGTAAAAGCGGCGGGACGTAAAAAACAGGATAAATGGATTACCACGTTTGGCGAAATGGATTTCTCCCCGGTGGATATGACCAGTCTGGTAATCGTTGGCAATCAAACGACCTATTGCCGTGATGGATTGATGATCACGCCACGGGGGTATGAATTATGAGCCATCCGGCTATCCATGTTTTTGGCGGTACCAGCGATGCCCGGTTGCTCTGTCAGGCACTAGACGCAGCAGGAGCACGTTATCGTCTCTCTGTTGCTACTGATGCAGGGAAACAACTGGCGGGTGATATTCAGGGAGAGGTAGTGGTGGGGCGAATGGATGCCGAGGCGATGGTGGATTACTTTGATCAGCATAAGGTACGTTGGGTGATTGATGCTTCTCATCCTTATGCAGATGCACTAAGCCAAAATGTGCTCACAGCTTGTCGTCGTTTATCACTGCGGCTTACTCGTTATCAGCGTCCCAGTGAGATTGACTTACTGAGCCATCCATTGTTGCACAAAGTAAATAGTATCGAGGCGGCTTGCGACGTTGCCCGGACACTAGGGCAACGGATCTTGCTCACCACCGGCAGTAAGCAATTGGAGCTGTATCAGCGTTTACTACCGGGAAAAACGTTGTTGGTGCGGGTATTGCCGACCGCCGAGGTATTGATTCAGTGTGAAGCGTTAGGATTGGGGGTCGATCATATTATCGCGTTGCGTGGGCCATTTACGGCTGAATTCAATCATGCAGTGTATGAATTTTGTCACCCTGATGTGGTGATCACAAAAGAGTCTGGGGCCGAGGGGGGATATCAACAGAAAGTGGCTCCCTGTCTGGCACTCAATATTCCCTGTATTGTGGTGTGCCGTCCTACACAGACTTTACAGGGAGATGACGGAGAGCAGATTAGTTCGCTGGATGAGTTTGTTCAACACCTCGCCAATTGGCAGGAATAATGAGGGCAATAAAATGAAAAAAGCATTATTAATCATCAGCTTTGGTACCAGCTATCATCAAACCCGACAAAAGAATATTGATGTCTGTGAACAACAACTGGCAGCAGCTTACCGTGATCGCGATCTATATCGTGCATTCACCTCAGAGATGATCATCCGTAAATTAAAAAAACGTGATGGTTTACAGGTAGATAACCCACGTCAGGCGTTGGAGCGTTTGGTCAATGAGGGGTATCAGGATGTGGCTATTCAATCCCTCCATGTCATCAACGGTGATGAATATGAAAAGATTGTCAGTGAAGTGCGTACCTTTAGTGATCATTTCCAACGATTAGTAGTAGGCACACCGCTGCTTAACAGTTTTGCCGATTATCAACAACTGCTTATTGCCCTGAAAAGTCAGATGCCGCTATTAGCCGAGGATGAGCGGGTGGTGTTTATGGGACATGGTGCAACCCATCATGCCTTTTCTGCTTACGCGTGTCTTGATCACCTGATGAATTCACATAATTTCCCGGCGTTGGTTGGCGCGGTGGAGAGCTACCCGGAAATCGATAATATCATTATCCGCTTGCGGCGACAGGCGGTGCGTAAAGTACATTTGATGCCATTAATGATGGTGGCTGGCGATCATGCGATTAACGATATGGCATCGGATGAGCCGGATTCGTGGCGTTCTCAATTAGAAGCGGTTGGGATCAAAACGCAATCTTGGTTACAGGGATTAGGTGAAAATCCATTAATTCGCCAGATGTTCGTTCAACACTTGACAGACGCATTACAGGCAGATCAGCGGGAGGTGGTGTGATGAATGGAAAACTTTATGCTATAGGTGTTGGTCCGGGAGCGAGTGACTTGGTGACCGTGCGTGCAGCGCGAATACTCGCTGGCCTTGATGTGCTTTATGCCCCTGCCGGGCGTAAAGGAGGAGATAGTCTGGCGCTCTCCATCGTGCGTGAATACCTGCTACCTCACACGGAAATTCGTACCTGCCATTTTCCGATGAACAGTAATGGCGAAGAGAAACAGGCGGTATGGGATGAAGTCGCGCAACAGTTACAAGATGAAGTAGCGCAAGGGCGGCAAGTGGGTTTTATCACGTTGGGTGATGCCATGTTGTTCAGTACTTGGGTCTTTTTGCTGGCGCGAATTGGTCGGCAAGAGTGGTTGGAAATTGTCCCTGGCATCACCTCTTTTGCTGCGATTGCCGCGCGTACCGTATTACCACTGGCGATGGAACAGCAATCAATGGCGATAATGTCTTGTACTGCGCCGGAAGCCGAGCTGGAGCAGGCACTGCAAACGCATGATTGTGTGGTGCTGATGAAAGTTTATAACCGTTTTACCACCGTGAGTGCGTTGTTGGCGCGCCTGAATTTGTTTGAACATGCTTTATTGATGGCGGATGCTACATTGCCAAGTGAACAGTGCTGGCGCCGTTTAGATCAGATAGACGCCGAACAAAAATTACCTTATTTCTCCACCATTCTGGTGAATAAACAGTGGCATACTGAGAAATAAGCGTCGGAAAGGCAGCTAAAGCTGCATGGCGAATGGAATCGCGGCGGTAAAAACTGAGGAGCAGCTTTTTGCTCTGCTACACCAATATAAAGGAGATAGCATGATGGGCTTGTCTTTAATGTTGCAGGGTACAGCATCCGATGTTGGGAAAAGTGTACTGGTTGCAGGATTGTGCCGTATCTTTGTTCAGGATGGTTATCGCTGTGCGCCGTTTAAATCACAGAATATGGCGTTGAATTCTGGTATCACTAGTAACGGTGAAGAGATGGGCAGGGCGCAGATTTTTCAGGCAGAGGCGGCGGGTATCGAGCCTGATGTGCGGATGAACCCGGTATTGCTTAAACCCACCAGTGAGCGTAAGGCGCAAGTTGTGTTGATGGGAAAAGTAGCCTGTAGCATGAATGCGGTGGAATATCACCAATACAAGCCCAGTTTACAGCAGCAAATTTGTGAGGTTTTTCACAGTCTGGCGAGTGAATATGACGTCATTGTGCTGGAAGGGGCTGGCAGTCCGGCGGAGATTAACCTGCGAGATCGAGATATTGTTAACATGGGAATGGCGGAGATGGTGGATGCCCCTGTGTTGTTGGTAGCGGATATCGATCGCGGCGGCGTATTTGCGGCCATCTATGGCACATTGGCACTGTTGCGCCCGGAGGAGAAAGCGCGGGTAAAAGGGGTGATCATCAATAAATTCCGAGGTGATGTCAGCCTGCTCCAGCCGGGTATTGAACAGATTGAAGCTTTAACTGGCGTGCCTGTATTGGGTGTCATGCCTTGGTTGAATATTGATCTGGAAGATGAAGACGGCGTAGCGCTACAAACGGGCAAATATGATGGCGCAACAGAAAAGGCGCTGGATATTGCGGTGATTCGTTTGCCTCATATTGCTAATTTTACTGACTTTAACGCGCTGGCGGTGCAACCGGATGTTCGCTTGCGTTATGTGACTCAACCATCCGCGTTGCAGCCGTCGGATCTGATTATCTTGCCCGGTAGCAAAAACACATTGGGAGATTTGCAATGGCTGAGACAGAATGGGTTAGCGGATGCTTTGTTAACCGCACATCAGTCGGGTGTTCCTGTTATCGGTATCTGCGGTGGTTATCAAATGTTGGGGAAACGGATCATTGATGGTGTGGAATCGGGCATTGAACAGATGGATGGCCTTGGACTGCTGGATATGGAAACCCGCTTTGCCGATGAAAAAGTGACAACCAGAGTAAATGGTAAGTGCTTGTCGGCATTGCCGGGCCTGCTATCAGACTGCATTGAGCAGCCTATTCGGGGTTATGAAATTCATATGGGCAATTCGTTATTAGGGGCGGATGCAATACCGTTTGCCTGTATTACTGAGCGTAACGGCCGGTTGGGTAGCTGGTGCGATGGTGCGATTAATCGAGAGGGTAGCGTGATGGGCAGTTATATTCATGGCTTATTTGATAGCGCTAATTTTACCCGCGCTCTACTTAATGCTCTGCGTCAGCGCAAAGGATTGGCGGCTTATCAAGGGGAAACACTGGATTATACCCACTACAAACAGACGCAGTTTGACCTGCTGGCGAAAGCCATGCGTGAACATCTGGATATAGAACGGATTTATCAGTGCATGAAAACCCATCGACAAGGTTCGGCTCCGTGATCTTAATCACTGGGGGGGCTAGAAGTGGTAAAAGTGCGCTGGCAGAGAGGCTGGTGGCACAAGCGAGTGAACAGGTATTGTATATTGCGACTGCCGTAGTGACAGACAGTGAAATGGCTGAACGTATACAACTGCACCGCGAAAATCGGCCGGCTCATTGGCGTACATGGGAAGGCTATCGCGATCTCGGTGCAGTTATCACGACGCAAACCCGACCGGGAGAAGCGGTTATCTTGGAATGTATCACCACCTTAATTACCAACCTATTATTTGAGCAAGCTGGAGAGACGCCACCTGAACACATGGACTTTGCTGTATTGGAGGTGGGAATTCAGCAGCAAATTAGCGATCTGTTAGCGGCTTGTACTTGCATGACTTCCCCGATATATCTGGTCACTAACGAATTAGGCATGGGCATTGTGCCGGAGAACCGTCTGGCCCGCCATTTCCGCGATATTGCCGGAAGGGTTAACCAGCGGCTGGCGGCGGCTGCCAGTGAAGTATTTTTGATGGTATCGGGAATTGAGGTAAAAATTAAATGAATCTGCGCTTGTTTCTTGCCACCTTACAATTTATGACTCGCATCCCGGTACCATCGCGCTGGACACGGGGATTAGAAATCGATCAGTACGTGCGTGGCATAGCGAGTTTCCCATTGGTTGGATTGATTGTCGGTATGCTTTCGGCGGTGGTTTTTACCTTGCTGGCGCCTTGGTGTGGCGCGCCCTTGGCGGCGCTGGGTTACGTATTAGCGCTGGCGCTATTAACCGGGGCTCTTCATCTTGATGGTTTAGCGGATACCTGTGATGGCGTGTTTTCTGCCCGTAAGCGGGAAAGAATGTTAGAGATTATGCGTGATAGCCGTTTGGGAACAAATGGTGGGTTGGCATTGATCTTGCTTATTTTGGCGAAAGTGCTGGTGGTAAGCGAATTATCTTTGCGTGGTGCTCCTATGTTAATGGCTTTGACTGCCGCATCTATTGCGGGTAGGAGTGCGATTATCTTGTTAATGTACCGCCAGCGTTGTGCTCGTGAAGGAATTGGGTTGGGGAATCTCTATATCGGTCGGGTTAATGGTTATCAGACACTGTTGACATTGTTAGGTGGGGCAATGTTGATTGCTCTACTGATGCGCTGGTTTGGTGTGTTGGCATTGGCGATTACGTTGTTGGTTATCGGGTTGCTGGCGGTGTATCTGCATCGACGATTAGGCGGTCAGACCGGTGATACCCTTGGAGCGTCAGTGGAAGTTGGGGAGTTGGTGTTTTTACTGGCGTTACTGTGAGTAACTTCCTAACAGAATGTCCAACTCCCTATTCTTACGCCAATCATTAGCTGGCTGAGAGAATAACAGTAATAGGTGCGTAATGCTTACGGGCGGAAATCTGGCGACTTTCCCAGCGATCATGAGCTGCTTGGAGGTTAATCCAAAAATCCTCGTCCGTTTCAAATAAACCGGCTAATTGTGTGGCCTCTTCGACGGACAGGCGCCGGGAATTATTCACAATCTGACCGATAACTTTACGAGAAACACCCATCGCATTCGCCAACTGCTGTTGAGTTATTTTCAAGGGTTTCAAAAACTCTTCAGTCAACATCTCGCCTACAGTAGTAGGTTCTGCTGTTCTGGTATCCATAAAGTTTCCTGTGAAATCCAAGAGGAATAATAAAACCGTATTTACTTCACGTTTTCTGTCTTTCTTCTTTTTTGTCAGTATCAATCTTTGCTCATTGGCTTGTTGTTGGAGGTTCTGACCGTTTGATCTGTAACCTCCGCATATGCTGAAAGCGTTAGCTTTGAGTGGTATGGCAGGCAGAAAACAACAAGGCAATCGGGCATTTTTATAACAATAGGTTTAGGTCTTTTAGCTGGCATAGTTTATTCTTCCCAAGTCCTTATCCGAATTTCGTCGTACTTTAAGGTCTCCAGGTGGAGGCTTCAACATGAGGATGATCTCCTATGGGAGTCTTGTCAAACAGTTATGCGGAAAAACTTAAACTCATTAGAAAAGCAGAGGGGCTAACGCAAGTCGCATTTGCAAAAGAATTAGGATTGGGTTTGCGTACTGTAAAAAATTATGAAACGGGGCATAAAGATATACATACGTTGGGGGTGTGGTGGGTTCCCCTTTGTTTATAAGTTAAGAAACTCATTAAACGAAAACATTTATGATAGTGATTAAATGAAAGACAAAAACAAACTTATTAAGAAGTTGGAAACAATAAATGCTGATACTTTCTTCAAGTTCTTGGACGCGAAGAAAGTAACTCGAATATGCCCGATGTGCCACAGTATTGGTGAGCAAGTTATTGCTGAGACAAGCAAAGCTGTGGTTGCTGACTTGCTTCATGGGCAATCGGTTAGCAAAACATTTGTTACTTTTTTCAGACACGCACCAGAACAACCTACCGACAGTGATGCTAATTATTATTATAAACTCAGTTGTGATAATTGTGGCTATATTACCACTCATGAGGTCAGATCTGTGCTTCATTGGTTGAGTCAGCAAGAGAAAGGATCACATGATGAGTAATATATCTTATATGAATAGTACTAAACGTAAAGGGGGTGATGATATGGATACTACCCGTAATGATGGCGGTGATGGTGGCAGTTTAGAGCCAAGAGTGGCGCGTCTTGAATCAGATGTCATGCAAATAAAGATAGAGTTAACCAAGCTAACAACTCGATCTGAAGAGTTTGCGACAAAAGGCGATCTACATAAAGAAATCAGTGCACAGACGAAGTGGTTAGCTGCAACCATAATTGGTACCGCTGGGTTGGCATTAGCTGTGGCTCGTTATTTGTTTGGGTGAAATTTTTGGTAGGTATTTTGTGAGTGTATCCAAACTGGGTAGCGGGCAGTACCTTGCTGATGTTCGCCCGCAAGGGCAAGCATATTCGTAAGCGCTTCGGCACAAAGTCCGAAGTGCAACATATGAACGTTGGGTAATCGCTACCCAAAACGGTATTAAATCAATGATTCCCAATCTAGCAAAAAGGCTGGCGGGACATGTACTACGATACACATTCGCAAGTCATTTTATGATGAATGGGGGTAACATGCTAAAAAACGAGTCTGAATCTACGTGTTTCTGAATTAACCGCTCTTAAACACATCTGAGGTTGAGTAACGACGATGCGACTATTTTTGGTTCGGCACGGTCAAACAGAAGCGAATCTGAGCGGTGTTTTCTGTGGTATGACGGATGTGGAGTTGACTGAAACGGGAATCAATCAGGCTCGGCAAGTTGCTCACTATCTATCGGCAGTGACATTTTCACAAGCGATAAGCAGCACGTTACGGCGGGCGCGCCATACTGCGGAGATTATTCTGGCCGATCATTCGCTATCAGCTAGCATTGATGCTCAACTCAATGAGATGCATTTCGGCGCATGGGAAATGCGCCATCACCGTGATTTACAACATGAAGACGCTCAAGCTTGGGCTGCCTGGTTAGCAGATTGGCAACAGGCATCCCCGACCGGGGGTGAAACTTTTCCGACATTTGCGGCCCGGATAGAACATGTGGTTCAGCAACTGCTGATACAAGAAAGTCAGGATAATCTGTTATTAGTCGCGCATCAGGGGGTATTGGGCTTGTTACTGGCGCGTCTGCTAGCTATGCCGCCTGCGGCTATGTGGCATTTTCATTTTGAACAGGGAGCATACAGTGTCGTGGAAATCCAACATGGATTTACGACATTGCGCACATTTAATAGCCGGACTGACTGGCTGCCTGAGATACGGAAATAACACCATGCAAACATTGTCATCGATCATCAATACTATTGTGCCATTGGATAACGTTGCGATGGCGCGTACTGCTACCCGATTGGATGGGCTGGTTAAACCGACAGGTAGTTTCGGACGTCTGGAACATCTGGCGATTCAGCTTGCCGGAATGTGGGGACTATCGGGCCATCATATTGATCGTAAACAGATTATTGTGATGGTTGCTGATCATGGGGTTTATGACGAAGGCGTGACCATATCGCCTAAGTCAGCGACGGCTATTCATGCGCAGAATATGATGAAAGGGTGCACCGGTGTTTGCGTGCTGGCGGCAAATGCGGGTGCTGATGTGAAAGTTGTGGACGTAGGCATTGATAGTGATCCGTTGCCGGGATTAGTGAACATGAAGATGGGGCGTGGCAGTGGCAACATTGCTCAAGGGCCGGCGATGAGCCGTCAGCAAGCAGAAGATCTATTGCTGGCAAGCGCACACCTGACGCTGGAACAGGTTGCAAATGGCGTGAAACTGTTTGGTGTGGGCGAATTGGGCATGGCGAATACCACACCGGCGGCTGCTGTGATCTGTGTCCTTACGGACAACCATCCACAACAGATCGTAGGCATTGGAGCTAACTTCCCCAGAGAACGCCTGCATCACAAAGTGGCGGTTGTGCAACAAGCGATTGAAATCAATCGACCTGATGCCAGAGATAGCATTGATGTATTGGCGAAAGTCGGTGGTTATGATTTGGTGGGGATGACGGGAGTCATGTTAGGTGCGGCCTCTGCCGGGCTGCCGGTGATTCTGGATGGATTCCCTTCTTACGCGGCGGCGTTGGCTGCTTGTCGAATTGCACCTGATGTACGTCATTATCTAATCCCTTCGCACTTATCGGCAGAGAAAGGCTCCATTATTGCGTTGCAGCATTTGCAATTGGAACCTTATTTACATTTGGACATGCGTTTGGGGGAAGGCAGCGGTGCTGCGTTGGCTATGCATCTGGTGGATGCGGCTTGTGCTATGTATAACAATATGGGGCTACTTGCTGAAAGTAATATTGTGTTACCGTTTTAATTGTCAGGACAATTTAATAACCAGCATTAATAAGAAAATAAAAGAGTTTGTTGCTGGCAGGTTTGAAATGCTGTCAATTCCACTGTTTCATTGAATGATGACTTATATACGATGAATTCGTATATCGTATTCCTTTTACTTCACTGATAAATTTCAGTGTTTAACTGTTCATGGAAAATGTTAAGTTAAATTTCACAAGTAAAATCACTTGTTATATATGCCGCCAAATAACAGTAATAATAAGGAAGAGATAAAATGTCATCAAAACTTATATATATAAATCCTAATCAATCCTTTGAGATTTTTAAGCATGGAAATATAATATTTCCCAATCACTACCCTGAAGCAATTATAAAAAACAACAGCTCGGCACCTATTAGGGCGATAAATTACTGGGCTCCTCCAATTGGAGATTATAATCAATATGGCTATATTGATGTCTACCCCGGTGAGACGAAAACATTTCTCGCACCTGTTAACGCTGTTTATTTCTATAAAATTATAGTCACCAATCTCAGCACTATTTACAACGCAGAAATTGAAGTTACATCGCAGTTTTGGAATTGGTAATTGAACTTTTATGGTCATATTTTAAGAATTTAATTATCTAGCAAACCGATAAGGAGGCAGGTTTTAACCTGCCATCCTTTATTTGATATTAAATTTCACTCTTTTGGGGTTGGCTATTCTATTAAACAATAACTTTAAGTGTTTCCAGTAAATATATCTCGTGATATTTAGTTGTTAATGGCTTTCATTATAATTAGTCGTTTTGGGTTTCAAGGTTGATTTAAGTGGAATATTTATAGCAATTAAATTCTATTTCTAACACCAAAGGATTAATGAAATTTTTCTTGTCATGAGGTTTATCACACTCTTTGGAAATGAAACCAACACCTATATTACATTTCTTATCAATATACTATATATTCATATTTTTGAATGTTAACTAATTGATGATTTTTTATGGCAAATATAATCTATTTGGAAATTAAGGGTGATATACCCTATGGATTTCAAGATGCATCGCGACGGCAAGGGAGTGAATCCCCGGGAGCATAGATAACTATGTGACTGGGGTGAGCGAGTGCCGCCAACAAAGAGGCAACTTGAAAGATGACGGATATAAACAAGGTTTGATATCACAAGGATGTTCAACGGTTGATTCTATTGGTAACACATGTCAGCTTGGTCATGAAGACCATATATTTGTTTATGAATTGACTTCCAATATAACCAGAGGTCAACATGTTAACCATCAACCGGTTGAGATAAGAAAACCAATAGATAAGTCTTCTCCTCTTTTGGGATTAGCCATAACCAATAAAGAATCGCTGCAATGTATTTTTTATTTTTACAGAACGTCAACTAAAGGTGGTTTAGAACTCTATTATAAGATAAAACTCACTGGCGCGTATATATGTGGATTGAATGGCTTTTATCCAAATTCATCTACGCATAATGAATGCCAGCCACAGGAAAGTTTATCTTTGATGTATAAATCAATAACGTGGGAACATGTGATGTCTGGCACCAGTGCATATAGCATATGGGAAGACAACGTTTATTGAGGCTTTTATGAAAGGGATATCTCATCTTTCTTATGATTTAAATAATTACGCTTCGTCATTGAAGCGTAAAGCACACTTGGCTGCCAGCTTTTTTATAGAAGATAGCCAGTTGAGAATGTCATATTTAAAAGAAATTGATGACTTTGTTAATATAAAAACACGTGAGTTCAAAAATACCTTTGATGTAAGTGAAAAAAAGAGATTGGTTTATGAAGTAAAAGATGAATATGAAATAACGGAAAAAGAATATCAGGCTTTAAGGCGTAAGGATTATACCAAATATATTGTAACCGATATATTTGAAGATCACGGTGTGGTTAAATACGCAAAAATAGGCGGTGGGGTTGTTGCTGGTATTGTTCAGTCAGCTGCTGGTATTGCAATTTTTAATTCAAGTAAATTGCTAAAATCTAAAAAGGTTAAGTCTATGGGGGTTGTTTTGTTGGCACATGGGATTAATAATGCTTATGAATCTATTACTCCGATTCTTTATGAGAATCAAGATATAGGCTGGGTTAGGGAAGGATATAGGCATATCTCTCATGCTTTAGGTTATGGTGATGATGTAGCTGATGTTGCTTATAGTTCGGTTGATTTAGTGGCAAGTTTATATGGAACGTATGGAATGCTCAAGCTTAAACCGGGAACGGGGAAATTGTTCAGATATATTAATTCGGATTTTACTAGAAAATGGCGGTTAACACCAAATCCTATTTTAACCATTCAAATATCTGGTAGTATATATAAAGTCAAACTTTTAGTAGAGGACATATATAAGCTTTATGATGATTGAAATCTGTTTTTTATTTTAAAACGAATATAGAGTGTTGTTAACTTTAATCCTGTGATAGGATTACAGCTAACGGAAAGGCTATAATAGATTGAGAATGAGGTAAAAAAGAGTAAGTAAATAAATGACATTAATGAAATACTATATTCCTTTTCACTGAAAAGCATACCTGATATTATAAATAAACAAACTGAAGTTAAAAGTATTAATGGTGTGGCGACTTCTTCAGCTATAAATAACAGATAATGACAAAAACAATCTGTTTTGCTTTGGTATTTATGATAAATATCAGGATCATCTTTGTGTAGAATAATAAAGCTTCTCTTTATCTTAAGTAATTCTTTTAAGGTGAATCCGCTATTTAATATTAATTTTCTCAAGTCGGTTAGGTTCATTTATTTAGTCTCGATTTATTTTATTATATGGTTATTTTTATCATGTTTTATTGATGAACTCAAGGGTTGAATTTATTTTTTATTTTAAATCGGAAATAAAGTATTGATAATTTCAATTCTGTAATAAGATTAATGGAATGACCAAATAAAAATAAAAAAGATACTGTTGTTAATAAATAAACAAAAAACATTAATGGAATCCCATATGCTTTTCCACTAAAAAGCATGCCTAACATTATAAATGAAGAAATCAGTGTCGAATATATTATTGGCATGGATACTTCTTCACCTCTAAATAGCAGATAATGACAAAAACAATCTGTTTTGCTTTGGTATTTATGATAAATATCAGGAGCATCTTTGTGTAGAATAATAAAGCTTCTCTTTATCTTAAGTAATTCTTTTAAGGTGAATCCGCTATTTAATATTAATTTTCTCAAATCGGTTAGGTTCATTTATTTAGGCTCAATTTTATTTGGTTTTATAATTGGTTATTTTTATCAATGTTTTATTGATGAATTTAAGAGTTGGGCTTGTTTTTATTTTAAAACGAATATAGAAAATTAACAATTTTGAACCTGTGATTAAATTACAGCTAACTGAGAGGCTGTAATAAATAAAAGCAGAAATGGCAAAAAATAAATAAATAGATGACATTAATGGAATTCCATATGCCATATCACTGAAAAACATAACTGATATTATAAATAAACAAACTGAAGTAGAAAATGTTAATGGTAAAGAGACTTCATCAGCTATAAATAACAGATAATGACAAAAACAATCTGTTCTGCTTTGGTATTTATGATAAATACCAGGGGCATCTTTGTGTAGAATAATAAAGCTTCTCTTTATCTTAAGCAATTCTTTTAAGGTGAATCCACTATTTAATATTAATTTTCTTAAGTCAATTAAATCCATTTTTTTAAACTCGTTTTTTAATTATATAAATTTTTTACCGTAACATGCTTATTTCTTATAGCTGTTTGAGTTGTTCTTTTATTTTGAGGCGAATATAGAAAATGACTAATTTTACACATGTGCAAAAATTATAACGATAGCGGTGATAAAAAGATTTATAGCATATGCATATAATGGTTGAAATGATATAAAGAATCGATACTAATGATAAATAGGATACTGTATTTTCGTTGTGAAGGAAAATTTCCATTATTATGATGCCTATATACATGAGAGAAAAAAATAACACTGGATCGCCGGCATCTTCAGCAAGCACTATTATGACATTATAAATATTATCGCTTTTTGTATAATACTTTATTACATATCTTCTTTCGTCATCGTCAAGATTTTTAAAAGTCCTTTGCAACATAAGAAGCTCTTTAAATGTGAATCCACTACTGAGGGTTAATTTTCTTAATTTTTCCAAATCCATCTATTCAATCTCATAATATTTTGTTGATATAATGAATTATCATAACATAATTATGATTTTATTATACCTAATAAATGCTGATTTTAACCCTGTATTTTGCGGATTAGTTGGATTTCTGTATTAACACTTTTGTGAAAAATATTGGTTATAATATAAAAGTGAATAAGTTTTTAATAAAAACACGTAAAATATTGTGTTTTTTTATGGATTAAAGATTTTTATTTTATTACTTGCTATACATTAAATTGTATAAAATTATTTACAGGAATATTATTTCTAATATTACTTAATGATTATTCTATTATATTTTTTTTGATTTTTTTAACTTTAGCATGGTTGGAAAGTTATTTAAGTGGTGGTTAAATTATTCGATATTTCCTATAAATTTAATTCTTGTTTTACTGATCAATAATGTTTTTTTCGCTAAATTATCTGGTAATAATGAAATTAAGATTACATTTTCTATTTTACAGTGAACTTATGAATGCCGTTTATATTGCTATTACTGAATGGATTTTGAGTAAATATAATTGGTAGAATAAGCAAGATTTCCGAGGCGCCAAATCTGATGCCTCTGTAAATTATGCCAGTCGTATCTGTAATTTTTTACCAACTTTAATCAGTCGAGCACTAGTTGATTTACTCGGCAATCATATAAAGCCGCTAATTTTTCAATCGTTGCTTTGCGTGGGCGATCTGATTTCTCAAACTGAGAAACAGCAGCTTGTTTTATACCCAGTTTTTCCGCTACCTCAGCTTGTGATAGTCCACGATAAATGCGCCAAGCGGCTTGTAGTGAAACTTCATCGTCTACCATGATAGAAACTGACTTCATGAGGAATAGTTTCATCGTCATTTGGCCCCGCTGTATAGGGAATAATTTGATAATCTTTATCATGATCCGCATCCGCGGCTGCCAACAGTCTTTCGTACTCGTCCATTGGCAAAATAACGGCTTGTTTTTTGCCATGTTCGTCTGTAATAAATTGAATACTAGCCATATTCTTTTGCTCCGTATATTTACGTAGTCACGTAGCCCTTAGGGGTAAATGGTTAGATGGAAAAACTCACCTACTTGTTAATAGGTTTTTGTCTGGCGTCGCCTAATTTCCTGAATTTCTAGGATTTTAGGTTCTCCATCCAGTAATTTAAACAAAACCCGATAATCGCCAACTCTGAGTCTATATACCCGTTATCTTTCAAGTTGCCTCTTTGTTGGCTGCACTCACTCACCCCGGTCACATAGTTTGCTATGCTCCCGGGGATTCGCTCCCTTGCCGTCGCGATGCATCTTGAAATCCATAGGGTATATAGCATATTCATATTATTGTTGAAATGATATAGAAGAACGATACTAATGATAGAAAGGATTGCAAAATCCATTTATTTAATCTCATAATGTTTTCGTTGATATAATGACTTAGTGTAACATAACTATTTTTTTATTATACCTAATAAATGTATTCTTTAGATCTGTTTTTCAAAAGTTTGTTGTACTTAGTAATATGGTGATGTCCTTGTAAGAGAAATTAGAGGAAAAAGTGTTATCAGAATAGATAACGTGGAAAAAATATCTTATTTCAGTTGTTACGTATTACACGGTTGAATGACAAATTATATACAATGAATTCGTTGACTGTATTTTTTCACTGTGCTGACAAATTTCAACATTTAACTATTTGTGGAAAGTGTTAAGTTAAATTTTACAGGTAAAACTACCGGTTATATATGTTACTAAATAACAGAAATAATGAGGAAAAGAATAATGTCATTGAAAAAAACTATATCTATAGCTCCTCTTGGAACCGTTGAGATTTATAGTAATAGCAATATTGTAATGCCAAGTGCTGTCCCAACGGCAATTATAAAAAACAAGAGTATGGTACCAATTAGGGCTATCAATTACTGGGCTGGTTTGATTGGAGATTATCAGCAGTATAGTCATATTGATGTTCATCCTAGCGAACTTAAAATATTCGTAGGACCAAGTAGCCTTCTTTACCGCTATAAAATTGTAGTCTCCAATCTTAGCAATACCGAAAATGCAGAAATTGAATTTGTAATGGACCCTTTGTGGAAAAAAGATGGAATGCCATCAAAAATGGTATATATGACCTCTAACGAGCCATTTGAAATTTATAGTAAGGGTAATGCAATATTCCCCACTGATTTCACTGACGCAATTATAAAAAACAATAGCTTGGCAAATATTAGGGCTGTAAATTTTTGGGCTGGTCCACTTGGGAATTATAATATGTATAGCTATGTTGATATTTACCCCGGTAAGACTGAAATACTTGCATCACCTCCTAATATTCTTAATTACTATAAAATTGTATTCACCAACATGAGTATCCTTGTTCAAAATGTAGAACTTGAAGTTATATCGCATTTATGGTTCGGCTATAATGAATAAATCAGGGGGCAGGTTCTGGCCTGCCATCCTATTTTTTATCTTTATATTGATGATTTTCTTAACGAGGTAAAAGGGGTATATACCCTATGGATTTCAAGATGCATCGCAACGGCAAGGGAGCGAATCCCCGGGAGCATAGGTAACTATGTGACCGGGGTGAGCGAGTGCAGCCAACAAAGAGGTAACTTGAAAGATGACGGATATAGCTACCATTCCATCAACGACTAAGAGCAATGCCGGAAGCTTGCTGTTCCAGCATGTTTTTAGCTAAATCGACAATAATTGCCGCGGCTTCGATTGGTGGTGTGCCGCCATGATGAATATTAGAGATACAAGTGCGGTCAGCTTCAACCGTTTTTTCTACAGTCGGTTGGTAAACGGCATAGCAGGAGAGACTTTCCGATTGCCCTAATCCGGGGCGTTCTCCAATCAGTAAAACAACCACTTTAGCTTTTAGTAACTCGCCAATTTGATCTTCGATTTTGACGCGACCATAGCGCACAAAAAACGGTGTGCCGATGCACATTCCTGTTTGTTCCAACCCTTTTAACAGTGGTGGCACAAGATCTTCGTAGTTGGTGATAATGGCATCAGTAGACAAGCCATCGGAGATAACAACTTGTACATCAGGCGCTGTTTTACACTGTGTCAGTAAAGTTTCTACCGCATTCGCACTGAGTTTTCGCCCTAAATCCGGGCGAGTCAGATAGAGATTTTTGTCGCTGACTTGAGATTGCACTTCTAGCAATCCTTGTTTCTCTATCCATTCAACCGGGACTTCTTTTAACACCGTATCTTTAGAACGGGAGTGATCAGCCTGAAAACGCAGCAATGCCTGAGTACGTGGGCGTGGGCCGCTGCGGCCGGTACCGACTCTTGCTACAGTGCTGCGGCGTAATTCCTGTAATACTTCTATCCGGTTCGGGTTTTGGACACCGATCCATTGTTTGGCTTCTAAGGAGCCTAAATCCGGCGTACAGCTTTCAGTTTCGTTAGTGATTTCAGGGGATGCATGGGGTTTCAGGTTAGATACCCGCTCGCTTACATTCTCTTCAATTGTTTTTTGGTTCATGATGATTTATCTCAGCAAAGAATCAGAAAAAGAACGATGCATCGCCCGCACGTGATGTTAAGCGGCCATTTGCCATCAGCCCCATCTGTTCCAGCCAGCGTTCAAACTCCGGTGACGGGCGCAGATTGAGCAGATGGCGGATAGTGGCGGTATCGTGGAAAGCGGATGTCTGGTAATTGAGCATAATGTCATCACCGAGCGGCATTCCCATGATGAAATTACATCCTGCGGTTGCCAGCAGGATCATCAGGTTTTCATTCTGGTTTTGATCGGAATCTGCGTGGTTGGTATAGCAGCAGTCACATCCCATTGAAACGCCGCTGAGTTTTCCCATAAAGTGATCTTCTAATCCGGCACGGATAATCTGGCGATCATTGTAGAGGTATTCTGGCCCGATGAAACCGACAACAGTATTCACCAGAAATGGGTCATAGTGGCGCGCTAAACCGTAGTTTCGTGCCTCCATTGTCACTTGATCAGCGCCAAAGTGAGCACCGGCGGAGAGGGCGGAGCCTTGTCCGGTCTCAAGATAGAGACAGTTATCGCCAGCAAGACGGCAATATTCCGCGCCAACGGCACGGGCTTCATCTAACATAGCCAATTCTACGCCAAACTCTTTTAGCCCTTTTTCACTACCGCAAATACTTTGGAAAATCAAACCACCCGGTGCACCACGCTTAATGGCTTCTATCTGGGTCGTGACATGGGCTAAGACACAGCCCTGTGTTGGGATGGAGAATTTGTCGATTACCTCATAGATGGTATCTAGTACGCGGGTGAGGTTTTCTACATCGTCGGTTACCGGGTTGACGCCGATGACTGCATCACCAACGCCAAATGATAGCCCTTCGTAAATCTGGGCCAGAATGCTTTGTACATCGTCGCGGGTATCGTTAGGTTGCAGCCGGGCGCTGAACGTTCCCGGCGTCCCAATGGTGGTGTTGGCTTTTTTGATCACGGGCATTTTTTTCGCGCCATAGATCAGGTCCGCATTGGAGCTGATTTTTGCCACGGCGGCAACGACTTCGGAGCTGATTCCTTTACGTAAAAAGGCGATATCATCCACGCTGGTATCATCGCTTAGTATGTATTCACGCAGTTCACCAATGCTCCAGTTTTTTATGCGGGCGTAGGCAATTTCATTAATGTCATCCTGAATAATGCGAGTCACGCAATCCTCTTCATAAGGAATGATCGGATTCATGCGAATATCCGCAATCGTCATTTCCGAGAGGATATGTTTAGCCGCTACGCGTTGTTGGGAACTTTCGGCAGCCACCCCGGCTAGCACATCCCCGGAACGCAATTCGTTAGCCATTGCCAGCACCTGTTTGACATCTTTAAACTGATAGGTCTTACCAAAAAGCTGAGTTTTCAATTTCATGTTTACGCTCTCTCAGGAAGGAAAAGCCAGTGATTTGATAGTGACGGGAACCACAGTGCCATTAAATAGTGGCGTGCCAATGTCGATATAATCCCCGGTGCGGGTGATAACTTCATCAATAACCGCCAGCGGCCGTTCTCCCATCAGAGGATGTAACAGCATACCTAATGCCTTACCAAAGTCTTGACCTGCAACGATGAGCAGCGGGTGAGAAGAGGGATAGCGTCTGGCAAAGTTCTGTAAAGCGGTAATGCATGTCTGCACGGCGGCATAATTCACCGGCAAGGCGTCGGGTAGGGCCAATGCATATAGATCCTGCTCGGCATTCAGATCCATTTGTGTGAGTGCATGTTGCCAGGCTTCTGCCAGTGATTCAGTGGCTTCTGTGTCAGGATGGACGACGGGAATATTGCGCAGTGGTAGCGATAGTGCATCGAGCCAGATAGTGCTGCCGGATAACGATAATGTATGAGCGCCGGCACCAATGACGGTAGCGCGCACGGTTTGTTTTGGCATTTGCAGCGGCAGTTTGGCGAAATCATTATCACGATGGATAGCTTGTGCCAGCAATGGCCCTAAATCGTGAAAACGGAATAGGTCATGATCCGATGTTTCACGATAACATTCTCCTACCCCGCCGGAGAGGGTGACGGCGTAGAGTTGATCACAGTTTGGCAGCGGCTCGGTCATCAGTAATTGTTGCGCCAGAGGTGTGAGTTGCCCGGTGACGACTTCCCACAACAATTGCGACATCCGCGTAGCAATTTGCTGTAATTGCGTGGCTGTCAGATGTTGAATATCTGTGTTTTCGCCAAACAGTGAATCAACGATGAGTGCTCCGGGCGGATGTGCCCGTAAAACGTACCCTTGAAGATCGGTCTCCAATAAGCGGCCGCCGACATTTAAGCAAGCGGAGGCGATAAGTCGCCCGGCATCGAATAGCGCGTAGTTGGCTGTACCGCCGCCGATGTCAATATTGAGCACTCTGGTCATTTTCTGCTGTGAAAGAGCTTGAGCGCCGGAGCCCAAACCGGCAATCACCGATTCCAAATGGGGTCCCGCTGTTGCGACAACAAAATCCCCTAATTTTTGTGCCAGCGTCATAATTACAGGGCGTGCATTGCATGTTTTCGCGGTTTCACCGGTAATGATCACTGCACCGGAATCGACACTTTCCGGTGCGATGTTTGCCGCCTGATATTGTGCTTGGATCAGACTGAACAGTTCGTCTTCCCGCAATTGCCCGGCGAAATCTACGGGGGTAAATAATACCGGGCTTTGCCAGATAATCTCGCGGCTAACAAACTCGTAGCGTGGCACTTGTGATACCGCTGCACGGTTCACCAGTGACAGACGCGAAAAGATCACTTGTGTGGTGGTGGTGCCGATGTCAATACCGACACTAAATAACTCCTTGGCTTCCATCGCTACGCCTCTTGTCTGCAATAAGGCGTATGTTGGCATTTTTTTTTATTAATCAGTATTAAATATCAGCAATTTGGTTAGAAAGACAACTGTAATCACAGAAACATTAGGGATTATAATAAAAATGGCGTATACCCGTCATCTTTCAAGTTGCCTCTTTGTTGGCTGCACTCACTCACCCCGGTCACATAGTTCTCTATGCTCCCGGGGATTCGCTCCCTTGCCGCCGCGATACATCTTGAAATCCATAGGGTATAGATACAAGATGCAGGAGTTACTAAGAGAAACAAGCAGATAAGGCTCCAAGATGTCAGGACAGATGGTTATCATCAATACATTAACAAAAATGAAGAATTATTGATCTTACACCAGATCGCGTTGCTGGCTATCGGTTATATATCTTCCAACAGACTTTCGTTACGGGGTGAGAAAAATGATGAATAGCGGAAAAGTTTGGTTGGTCGGTGCCGGTCCCGGCGATGCGGCGCTAATTACTGTCAGAGGATTACATTGTATCCGTCAGGCTGAGGCGCTGGTGTATGATCGATTAGTCAGCCCGGAGCTGTTATCCGAAGCACCTGATGATTGTAAAATGATTAATGTCGGCAAAACGCCGAACTATCACCCAGTGCCGCAACGGCAAATTAATCAAATCTTGGTAGAGTGTGCGCAACAAGGGTTAAATGTCGTCCGGCTGAAAGGGGGAGATCCCTATGTGTTTGGCCGTGGTGGTGAAGAAGCGGAAGCTTTGGCACTGGCGAAAATCCCTTTTGAAGTGGTACCGGGCATCAGTTCATCCATTGGTGGTCTGGCTTGTGCCGGGATCCCGGTCACCCATCGTGATTATGCATCAGGTTTTCATGTTATTACCGGCCATCTGCGTCAGGGAAATGAATCACAGGATTGGGCGACGCTGGCAAAGCTGGAAGGTACGTTGGTGATCTTAATGGGAATGACTCAACTGGCGAGTATCTGTGAGCAATTGATCGCAGGCGGTAAAGCGCCGACAACGCCGGCGGCGGTTGTGATGTATGCTAGCCATCAGCAACAGCAGGTTGCCAGCGCAACCCTGCTCACTTTGGCTCAGCGGGTAGCCGCTCAGGGATTGACTGCACCAGCATTGATTGTGATTGGTGATGTGGTGCGTTTGCGGGAAACACTGGCTTTTAGCCGGGATCATCTATTGTTGTCTTCTGTTCCATCACTGATGGCACTCTGATTCTCTGTTTAACATTTGGGGATACTATTTGATGAGCGAACATGGCGGTAATGTGCTGGAAATGGCGCTGAAAATCGGTGTTACAGTCGAAGAGATGATTGATTTCAGCGCGAATATCAATCCGTTAGGAATGCCGGAATCCCTGAAAACGGCCATTATCGACCAATTGCAATGCGCAGAGTACTATCCTGATACAGAATATTGCCGGTTACATGCTGCGTTAGCGCAGGCTCATCATTGCGCTGTCGAAAACCTGATGGCGGGTAATGGTTCTACTGAATTGATTTATTCTGTGGTGAATTATCTTAAGCCGCGCCGAGCCATGTTGTTGATACCGGGATTTGCTGAATATCGACGCGCCTTGCAGCGAGTGGCTTGCCAGATTGATGAATATGTGATGAGTGAAGCTGATAGCTATCAACCTGATGAACGCTTGTTGATGGCATTAGAGCGCCATCGGCCTGACTGTTTGTTTCTTGCGACACCGAACAATCCGACGGGGTTGATGCCAGATGCTGCGCTATTGCAGGCGATATTTGAACGTTGTCGTCAGCATAATATTGCGTTGATTGTTGATGAGGCGTTTATCGATTTTCTCCCGGATATTGCTGGATTTATTCCTCAGATAGCGCATTTTCCTCGTCTTTATATTCTGCGTTCACTAACGAAATTTTTTGCTATTCCGGGGTTGCGTCTTGGTTATCTGGTCAGCAGTGATGTAACGGGGATTCGGGCAATGAAGCGCTGGCGGGAGCCGTGGACCATTAATGCTTTCGCGGCGTTGGCTGGTGAAATTGTTCTTAATGATAACGCTTACATTCAAGCAACACACCGCTGGTTAGCTGAGCAACAACGTTGGCTTTATCAGGCATTGGCTGCATTACCGGCATTACGTGTTTGGCCTCCCGCGGCAAATTATATCTTCCTGCGTTGCCTGCGCCCAGAAATCGATCTTCAACAAGTATTGCTGAAACAGAGAATATTAATTCGCCATTGTGCTAATTATCCGGGCTTGAACGCAGCTCATTATCGGGTCGCCATCAAGGGCGAGCATGATAATCGCCGTCTGGTATCGGCGTTACGTCAGGTATTCGGCTATGGCTGAAGCGCGTTGTCCTGCATCGTGTGGTGAACTTATCCAAGGGTGGATTCTTGGTAGCGAGAAATTGATCTCTTGTCCGGTGAATTGGTTCAGCGAGGTGTCTGTTACAGATGGCGTGCCGGGAAAAGATGAACGTCCCCGTATGCGCCAAGTGATGAAAACCGTCCTGGCGTATTTTGGTTTGTCGGTGGAGATGGCGCGAGGTTTACGGATCGCCTTGACTTCTACGATCCCGATGGCAAAAGGGCTGGCAAGTAGTACCGCTGATATTGCCGCTACAGCGCTGGCGACGGCGCGTTATTTGGGGAAAACACTTGATGAAACGACACTGGCTAGCTTTTGCGTACAGCTTGAGCCTACGGATAGCACGTTGTTCAGCCGGCTTACCTTGTTCGATCATCAAACAGGTACCACTCAAATTGCTTGTGACTGGCAGCCATCTATAGACATTTTGTTATTGGAAAGCCCGGAAACCCTGATCACGGCTGATTATCACCGTTTAGATCGCCATCCGGTATTATTGGAAAATGCCGCAGTGCTAGAGCATGCTTGGAAACTATTTTGTCAGGCTGTGACGACTCGGAATTACTGGCGGTTGGGAGAAGCCACGACGCTCAGTGCACTGGCCAGTCAAAAGTTGTTGGTAAAACCGGCGTTTGACAGTTTGTTGGAATTGGTAGAGCGGAGTGGGATCTATGGGCTGAATGTTGCTCATAGTGGCAGTGTCGTCGGGTTATTGTGTGATCGTCACCATCATGATGTTGAGTACCTATGCTGGTGGCTGAAACAGAAGGACATAATTCGTTTTTATCCTCGTCAGCACTTGCTGACCATGATACCGGGTGGTGTGCGTTAACTGTAGGAGGAGACTTATGTTGGATTATTTGCCGATGTTTTGCCAGATCCGGGATAAAACCTGTCTGCTGGTTGGAGGCGGTCAGGTAGCCGAGCGTAAAGCGCGTCTGTTATTAGATGCTGGCGCACATCTATTAGTTAACGCACGGGAATTTACCCCGCAATTTGAGATATGGGGGGATAATGGCCAAGTGACACTCATTCGCGGTGAGTTTGAGCCTCACTGGCTTGAACATTGTTGGCTGGTTATTGCTGCTACTAATGATGCGGCGGTGAATGGCTATGTGTGTGATTGTGCAACGGAGCGCCGCATTTTTTGTAATGTGGTGGATGAGCCACAGCAAGCCAGTTTTATCACACCGTCAGTGATTGATCGCTCACCCTTGGTGATAGCTATCTCCTCCGGGGGTAATGCGCCGGTATTGGTCAGATTATGGCGCGAAAAACTCGAACGGTTGTTACCGATGCATCTTGGTCGTCTGGCCGCTTACGGTGGAACACTTCGCCAGCGGGTAAAACGACATTTTCATCATTTGGCTGCACGTCGTCACTTTTGGGAGCGGTTTTTCACTAATGAGCGATTAATGCAATCGTTGGTCAGTCAAGATCGTCAACAAGTTGATCGGGTGGTAGAAACATTATTCTCTGAGTCATCTCAAGCGAATACAAACAAAACAAACAGTTGTTCTGTGACTGACTAATATATTGGAGCCGGACAAATGAGTGAGGAGCGATATAAACAGAGAAAACAGCGGCAAAAAGAGAGATTTATGGCACAAGTTGCAGCGGCTCAGGAAAACCGGGGAATTGCCATTATCTATACCGGTAATGGCAGGGGGAGAACCACCGCAGCAATGGGAACGGTTACACGAGCATTGGGTCATGGATTAAAGGCTGGCGTTATCCAATTTATTAGGGATGAATGGTTAGCCGGTGAGCGTGTTTTGTTGCAGCCGCATGGGGTAGAATTTCAACTAATATCAATGAACTTGACTGGAGAAATGCAAAGTCGTGCTAAGGATATTGCCGCTTGTACTGGGGTTTGGCAGCATGCGTTGCGCATGATGCGTGATCCTGAATTATCATTGGTAGTGCTGAGTGAATTGGCTTGCGCGATAAATAACGGTTATCTATTACTTGATGAAATTATCAAGGCATTAAACGGACGGCCAATTAATCAGACAGTGATTATTACCGGACAAGATTACCCTGCTGAATTAATTGAACTGGCTGATACGGTTAGTGAAATGCGATCTGTAAGACATGCTTTCACTTAAATTATGTGTTTTACAGTCATCACATCAGATAAAGAGTGATTCACGTTTTTATCTTGTTTAACCAGTACGTTAATTTTTTTCATAGTTATATTTGATACTGTGCCAGATTTGTGAAAACGCTCTGCCATTGATATTAAGAAAATTTTTGACCAATAGATTATAAACTTTCAACAGCTTATTGGGAATTTCTTTGGTTAGTGAATTATCATCCATGAAGGCTGCGAAATCATCAGTGGTAAAAATTTTCATTGAGAGTATTTATTATTAAAATTATAATTAATCAAATTTGATTATATTTTTATAGTTGTAGTGTTGAACATATACTGGATAATTATTTTTTAAATAATTGAAAATCAACAATGAAATTTTCTTCTGTATTTACTTAGGTTAAATATATAAAAATCAATTAATATTGTGGTGACTAATTAATTGGTTATGATGAACTTTATCGAATATATATTCTATAAAGCTTGATAATACATGAAATAAATTCCATGAAATGTATTCCACCATCCAATAATTTTAATTTATTTACAAGTTGGAATTTACATCTAATATTGTCGGCGGAATAAGTATAACGTTAATTTAAGTTTTGATATGTGAAATGCGTTCACGTAATCAATATCACATTCTGTTGCACATTTTATTAAGTTTCAAACAACGCATGGTTATTTAATTTATAAATTAAGAGGTTTAATATGTCTATTGAAAATACCAATGTAGCTGAACAAACAACTGGCAAGGATTCAGTTGTACTTGGACATGCAGAAGCGCCAGCAGTACATTCTATCGCAATTGGTGCTTCACCCCGAAATTCTAAAACAATCAGTGAAGCGGCTATTGCGATTGGGCAAAATCAAATTGCGGGTAAACAAGGTGATGCGAAAGTCGTTTGGCCTATTGCGATTGGTGCTGACTCTGTATCCAACGGCCTGGCTTCTATCGCTTTGGGACAAAAGGTGACTGCTAGTGCGGCTCAGGCCGTGGCGATTGGTCAACACTCCTCTGCAACAGAAAAAGGGAGCATTGCATTAGGTGCAGATTCTATTGCTAATAAACCGAATGTTGTTTCTGTAGGAAAAACCGGCCATGAACGTAAAATTATACATGTTGCGGCCGGGGAGATTTCAAATCACAGTAATGAGGCGGTTAATGGTCAGCAGTTATATGCTGAATCGGCAAGGATTGACATATTATTAGATGCAAAGAATAAGGAATTGGAAGAGAAGATTCAATCTCTGGAAAGTGATATAGCTAATCTTACTCTGTTGGTTCAGAATAGCGTGGATGATGTTGCATCATTGAAGAAACGGCTTCTCGATGCATTGAATTATTAATATCTGTTGGTTGTTATTTCATATATTCTTGGCTATTAGACTGAGAATATATGATGAATTATTTGGTGGTAGGATTATTGTTTGATAATGATTTATGGGATATATCTCAGTGAATAATAGAATAATTTCCCTGCTCGATTTAACATATTAACTTCATTTTCTTGGGTAAATCATATAAATAGTTGTGTTGAGAGCAATGAAAAAATATACAAGTAACATAGTGTCGGTTTGTATTTAATGGGTTAGATAAGTTATTATATTTGGTGAAGCCATATGATACATTAAATAAACCTATGAAATATATTTCATAACCGTATGGCTTTAATTTATTTATAAGTTTATTTTTTTTGTATAATATTTCATTTTGACGATGGTGTTATTAATTTTGGTTCGTGTAAAAAGTGGGTGAGGATAATAATATGTTAAAATTTCGTCAAGCTTTTTTAATATTTCATAATAACAAACTTGAAAAGAAATTATTATGTATTATTGGATTGTTATTGATGAAAAATACCAAGTGATAATAATTTAATTCCTGAATTAAGAGGTATATATGTCTACAGAGGATATGAATATAACTGATCAGAAAGTTGGTAAAGATTCCGTTGTTGTTGGGAATGCAGAAGCACCAGCAATATATGCTATAGCGATTGGTGCTTCACCACTAATTTCTAAATCAATTAGTGAGGGTGCTATTGCTATTGGGCAAAATCAACTGGCGGGTAGAGAAGAGAAAGAGAATAAGGATGATAAAGTCAAATGGCCCATTGCGATTGGCGCTGATTCTGTATCCAGTGGTTCAGCTTCTATTGCCCTGGGGCAAAAGGTTGTTGCTAGTGGGACTCAGGCAGTAGCGATTAGTCAAAACTCCACGTCAACAGGAAGTTCGAGTGTTGCAGTGGGATCAGGCTCTATATCCAGTGGTTCAGCTTCTATTGCTCTGGGGGGAAAAGCGATTGCCAGGGGGAATCAGGCAGTTGCAATTAGTCAAAATTCCTCTGCAACAGGAAGTGCTAGCGTTGCATTAGGAGACAGTTCTGTATCCAGCGGCTCGTCTTCTATTGCTCTGGGGCAAAAGGTTTCTGCCAGTGGGTCTCAGGCAATTGTGATTGGTCAAAACTCTTCTGTAACAGGAAGTAGGGGTATTGTATTAGGATCAGACTCTAAATCCAGCTCTCCGTCTTCTATTATCGTGGGGCAAAAGGTGAGTATTAGTGCGTCTCAGGGAATTGCGATTGGTCAAAACGCCTCTGTAACAGCAAGCGGGGGCATTGCATTAGGCGCAAATTCTGTTGCCAGCAAATCGAATGTTGTTTCTGTAGGAAGACCGGGTAATCAACGTAAGATTGTGAATGTTGCTGCTGGGGATATTTCCAATAACAGTACGGAGGCGGTGAATGGCCAGCAATTATATGCTGAATTGGCAAGAATGAATGCATTGGATATAAAAAATAAGCAACTGGAAATGGATATTAAAAAGCTGGAGAGTACTATAGATAATCTTACCCGTTCTATTACTCATCTTACTCTGTTGTGCCAGAAAAATGCGGATGAAGTTGCTTTGTTGAAGAAGTGAATTTTTAACGCATTGGATTATTAATAACAAATGGATTCGGCGAAACTAATAAGTGCATTTTCAGGAGGGAAGGTGAGTTGCTATTACCTTAACATCTTTCCTTTTCCAAAGGAAAATGCACTGAAGTCCATCAACCATTATCAGAATGTTGAAACGAAATCAGGAAATAAAAAAATGGATTAGCCGGTTAATTTGGCTGGGGGTTAAGTCCTGCACATAAAAGCCAGCTTGGAAACTGGCCTTACATGTATCGGTTAAAAAGCAGACTTACAGAAAGCAAGGTGTTGACAAGTAGACAACAACACGATGAACACTTGATATGAAAGATGTAACAGATTTCATGATGAACTCTCTTTTATTGGTAAAGTGTGATTTGTTTCACGAAAATCTAAATTGTGGCTGTGATTTTAATCAGAAAAACTTCATAGTCAAGCAGTTTTTAAAAATTATTTTAAATATTAAAATAATTTTGTATCGATGTTTTAGGTGATGAAGTGAGCGTATCTTGCAGAGGAAGATACTGAGCAGTATGGCTGACAGTTATCTTTAAGATTTTACATTAATTGTATAACTCATCAGTTGTTACATGAGGAAGGATAGAACATATAGCTGAACAGTTGAAATCAAGCGACCTACCAGTTTGATACAAATCTGGCAAGACAAAACTGTGCTTAAAGGGTTTATTAACTTTACGTTTTTATTATTATTTTTACGCGTTGGATTATTGTTGCAATGAATTGATAAAAGTCACGTTTACAATAATTTAATATTTTTCTTATGAGATAATATTATTCAATTCAAGGAGTGTATATGAGTCCTAAAAATGATTTTAAAGCTTTTTCTACTAATAGTAATGCTAATGTAATAAATCAGCAAGAATATGAAGGGAGCACGGAGTTGCAAACTGGGTTTCCACCATATTCTATGACGCCTCACATATTAAATAAGGTATTACGTCAATCGTCAACCATATCATCTGTTGTGGCTAATTTCATTGCGACACAATCTGGCGATGATGTTATGGATAATGGTGATATAGTCAAACTTGCTGAGCAATTAAATAAGGCATTAAAACAAAAGATCACAACAGAAATTCCCAGTGCTTCATTAACCCAATCAGGTGTTGTTCAGCTTACTGATGTCGTTGGCAATAGTGACATATTGGCAGTGACACAAAAGCTTGCTCAGGAAATAGTAAATTCATTACGTGAAGATATTAATACCAGAGTACCTAATAGCCGCAAAGTGAATGGGAAAGTGCTGTCGAATGATATTAGCCTGAATTCTGGGGATGTGGGAAGTTATACTAAATCTGAATCTGATGCTCGATATAGCAATAAAAATACAGCCTTAAAATCTGCAAATGGCTGGTGGAAATGTGGTGATACAGGAATAATTTATCAGTGGGGTATTTTACTAGGTAATGATAATTATTTGGCTAACTTTCCTATTAGCTTTCCTAATGCATGTACAACTGTGGTTGCGACAACTGACGGTAGAAGAAAACCTTCGTCTTCGATCTTCGATCGTTGTTTTGTTGAAGTTGGTAATATTACACCGGTATCTTTTACAGCAACAACTATTGGTGCGCTAAACACTGATTACCGGGCACGAGCGGTCCATTGGATTGCTATTGGATACTAATATCGAATGGCCGGAACAGCCAAAATAACGAAAATGGCCTGAATAAACAGGCCATTTATACTGTGGTTTTATTTGTTCTGGAGTTTAAATATAAAAATAAGTAATGACGTATTGAAACAATTTATATGTTGAATATGAATGAATCGAATATATTTACAGTTGAAATTTGTTGGTTTTTTTCTTGCCGCTAATGATGTAAAAATAATTATTCTTCTAAGTTAGAAGAACATTTTATTATTATTTTTATGAATTAAACTATGGCTGCTTTAAATTATTAATGATTACTTTAATAATAATTCAATATATTTATTATATATCCTATTGATTTCAAGATGCATCGCGACGGCAAGGGAGGGAATCCCCGGGAGCATAGCAAACTATGTGACCGGGGTGAGCGAGTGCAGCCAACAAAGAGGCAACTTGAAAGATGATGGGTATAGATGATGCTATTTAATCTAAGGGGTGTATATGAGTACTAATAATGATTTTAAGGCTTTTTCTATTAGTAATAATGCTAATGTAGTGAGTCAAGATAAATATGAGAAAGATCAGAGTTTGCAGGCTGGGTTTCCACCAAATGATGTTCCCACTCATTTACTAAATAAAGTATTACGTCAATCGTCAACCATATCATCTGTTGTAGCTAGTTTCATTGCGACACAATCTGACGATGATGTTCTGGATGATGGTAATGTAGACAAACTTGCTGATCAATTAAATAAGGCTTTAAAACAAAAAATCACAACAGAAATTCCTAATGCTTCATTAACACAAAAAGGTGTTGTTCAACTTACCGATGTAATTGGTGATAGCGATACATTGGCTGTTACGCAAAAGTTAGTTAAGGAAATAGTCAATTCATTGTTTGAAGAAATCAATAGTAGAACATCTAATAGACCGGGAAATATTTATTTATCTGCATATCCGGCATCAGCTCTGGCTAAAGGTGAGTACATTGCAAACGGTGATGTTTACGCGATTGATTCAAATGTCGGTAGGGTGTTAAATAGTTTACCAGTGGAATATAAGAAGGTATGGAGAATTAAAAAGAGTGATGGAAATATAAACCTCCCTAATCTGTTTTTTAATGGGCGCGGAGTATTTATGCGTGCTGGTTTGCAGCCTGGTGTTATACAGGAAGATGCGATTAGAAATATTCAAGGTGATGTAGGATGGTGGGCGACTGGACTATTTTCTCGTGTCAGCAGAGCATTTTATGGCGTTAAAGCAAGTAATAATGCAAGTGCTCATCATAAGAATGTGCCTGATCAATATTCGATATTCTCATATGCAACTTTTGATGCATCACAAGTAGTACCGACGGCAGATGAAAATCGCCCACTAAACGTCAGTATGATACCTATAATTTATTTGGGAGTATAAGGCAATGATAAATTATTATTTTGATAATACTAAACTACATCGGCCATTTATTGGCGCGGTTGATGCTAATCTGGATAGTGAACCTCCAGTGAATGCTTTACGAATACAACCACTATTTAAAGATGGATTTTGGCCGTGTGAAAAGTCAGGACAATGGGAACTCGTTGAAAATAAAAAAGGAATCATGATTTATGATATTGAATCAGGGCAATCACAGGAAAATAGAGAAGTCATTATTCCTGATGGTTTTACAGAACAGTCAAGGCCGTCGCAATATCATAGGTGGAATGGAGAATGGTCAATTTCGAAAGATGATGAAGAAAGATGGAAAAATGATATTCAGCAAGTCGTCATTAATGACGCAGAAAATAAGAGACAACAACTTTTATTCATTGTAAATAAGAAGATAACACCACTGCAAGATGCTGTTGATTTAGATATTGCTACAGAAGCTGAAAAAGATGCTTTATTAACATGGAAGAAATACAGAGTCATGCTGAACAGGATAGATACTTCACAGGCTCCCAATATCGAATGGCCAGAACAGCCAAAATAACGAAAATGGCCTGAATAAACAGGCCATTTATACTGTGGTTTTATTTGGTCTGAAGTTGAAATATAAAAATAAGTAATGACGGATTGAAATAATTTATATATTGAATATGAATGACTTGAATATATTTACAGATGAAAGCTGTTGGGGTTTTTCTTACCGCTAATGATATAAAAATAATTATTCTTCTAAGTTAGAAGAACGTTTTATTATTATTTTTATGAATTAAACTATGGCTGCTTTAAATTATGAATGATTACTTTAATAATAATTCAATATATTGATTATATACCCTATGGATTTCAAGATGGATCGCGACGGCAAGGGAGCGAATCCCCGGGAGCATAGATAACGATGTGACCGGGGTGAGTGAGTGCAGCCAACAAAAAGGCAACTTGAAAGATGACGGGTATAGATGATGCTATTTAATCTAAGGGGTGTATATGAGTACTAAGAATGATTTTAAGGCTTTTTCTATTAGTAATAATGCTAATGTAGTGAGTCAAGAGAAATATGAGAAAGATCAGAATTTGCAGGTTGGGTTTCCACCAGATAATATTACGAGTAATCTGCTAAACAAAGTATTACGTCAATCGTCAACAATCGCATCTGTCGTGGCTAATTTTATTGCGACACAATCTGGCGGTGATGTTCTGGATGATGGCGATGTAGCTAAACTTACCGAGCAATTAAATAAGGCTTTAAAACAAAAAATCACAACAGAAGTTCCAAATGCCTCATTAGCACAAAAGGGCGTTGTTCAGCTTACTAATGTGCTGGGCGATAGTGACACATTAGCTGTTACGCAAAAGCTTGCTCAGGAAATAGTAAATTCATTGCGTGAAAGTATTAATGCTAAGGTATCCAATAACCGAAAAATTAATGGAAAATCATTGTCTGAGGATATCACTATTACTTCTCAGGATATTTTGGGTGGGCAGGCGATTAGTTTAGGTGATAAGGCAGATTTAAATAGCTATAAAACACCGGGAATTTATCATCAAGAGTATGATGCTCATGCCAAAAATGGCCTTAATTATCCTGAATTCCTCGCCGGCGCCCTTGTTGTATTGAAATCGGCAGGGACCGTTCAACGTTATTTTGTCTATAATAGTAGTCGAGTATATACACGTAGTCAGTTTCATGATAATCCGTGGACACCTTGGACTAGAGAATATAATACGCTGAATAAACCGACTGCTGATGAGATTGGTGCATATACAAAAATAGAATCTGATTCTCGATATATTGCGGGAATTCGCAGGGTGAATGGAAAATCTTTAGTTACGGATGTCACTATTACTTCTCAGGATATTTTGAATGGGCAGGCAATTAGTTTAGGTGATAATGTAAATTTAGATCACTGTAAAACACCAGGAATTTATTATCAGGATTATAATGCTCATGCTAAAAATGGCGTTAATTACCCTGAAGCGCTTTCTGGTTCGCTTATTGTGTTGAAAGCGGCAGGCGTTATTCAACGTTATTTTGTTTACAACAGCAGTAGAGTATATACGCGTAGCCAATTTCACGATAATCCGTGGACGCCTTGGGCGCAAGAATATAACTCGTTGAATAAACCTGCTGACAAGGTTATTAGCGGGTATACAAAAGCAGAAGTAGATAACTTGGTTAATGCTAAAGGAAATAAAAATACAGCTTTGAAATCAGTAAATGGTTGGTGGAAATGTGGGGATACAGGGGTGATTTATCAGTGGGGAACTTTGAACTGGGCAGCATATGATACACCAGTTAATTTTCCTATTCAGTTTCCTAATGCTTGTGTAAATGTTTCGTTGACATTAGGTGATAAATCTAACCTAGAGTCATCATATAATGTTGTTGCAAGACAATTGTCTGTAACAGGATTTAGTTATTGGGCATACGAGACTGAAAGCTCTGCGTTTTGGTTTGCAATAGGATATTGATATGTAATTTACAATGCAAAATAGATGTTTTTATTTTTGAATTTCCTCTCAAAATAATATTATTCAATTTGAGGATTGTATATGAGTGCCAAAAATGATTTTAAGGCTTTTTCTATTAGTGATAATGCTAATGTAGTGAGTCAAGTAAAGTATGAAGAAAACCAGAGCTTACAGATTGGATTTCCACCAGATAATATTCCTGTTAATTTATTAAATAAGGTATTACGTCAATCATCAACAATATCATCTGTGGTAGCTAATTTTATCGCGACACAATCTGGAAATGATATTTTGGATGATGGTAATATAGCTAAACTTACCGATCAACTAAATAGAGCCTTAGAACAAAAAATTACAACAGAAGTTCCAAATGCCTCATTAACACGAAAAGGTGTTGTTCAGCTTACCGATGTAGTGGGCAACAGTGATACATTAGCGGTTACGCAAAAATTGGCTCAGGAAATAATAAATTCATTACGTGAAAGTATTAATACCAGAATACCAAATGTCCGAAAAGTTAATGGGAAAGTATTAACTGAGGATATTAATATTACTTCTCAGGATATCCTTGCTGGACAGGCGCATAATTTAGGTGACAATGCGAATTTGGATAATTATAAAATACCGGGGATTTATCACCAAGAGTATAATGCTCATGCCAAAAATGGTAATAATTACCCTGAGCCGTTCGCTGGTTCGCTGGTTGTGTTGAAAGCGGCCGGGGTTGTTCAACGTTATTTTGTCTATAACAGCAGTCGGGTATATACACGTAGTCAATTTCATGAAAGCCCATGGACGCCTTGGACGAGAGAATATAACACACTGAATAGACCTACTGCAGGAGAGGTTGGAGCGTATGCAAAAGCAGAGTCTGATTCTCGATATATCACAGGGCTCCGCAAGATTAATGGAAAAGCTTTGGCTGCGGATATCAATATTACTTCTCAAGATATCTTCGCCGGGCAGTCGATTAATTTAGGTGATAACGCGGATTTAAATAGTTATAAAACTCCAGGGATTTATTATCAAGAATATAATGCTCATGCTAAAAATGGCGCGAATTACCCTGAGCCGTTCGCTGGTTCGCTTATTGTGTTGAAAGCGGCAGGCGTTATTCAGCGTTATTTTGTTTATAACAGCAGTCGGGTATATACACGTAGCCAATTTCACGATAGTCCGTGGACGCCTTGGGCGCAAGAATATAATTCGTTGAATAAACCTTCTGACAAGGTTGTTGGGGAGAATACGGCAGTAGGATCTGATAGTATTTATGCTGCAACCAAAGAGGAGTTAATACAGCAAGCAGAATATGATAAGTCTCAGTTATTGACTAAAGTTAACAATCTTGTCGCGCCACTACAAGACGCTGTTGATTTGGACGTTGCTTCCGAAGCAGAAAAAGCAGTTCTATTGGAATGGAAGAAATATAGAGTAATGTTGAGCAAAGTTGATGTTTTACAGGCTCCAGATATTGAATGGCCGGATCAGCCGGAATAATGAAAAATGATCTGAATAAACAGATTATGTAGGATTGTGGAATGATGGACTTATTTTTCGTGCCAGAGGGGTATATATCGGCTTGTTTATTGTTGCTAATTATATGAAAACAGTTATCCCTTTTAGTGATAAAAATATTTCGTTATTCTTTTTCTAAGCTAAATTATTATTGATGTGAATTATGAAAGATCATCTTTATTAATAATTCAATCTGTTTATTATGAAATAATGTCATTTAATTTAAGGAGATGTATATGAGTGCCAAAAATGATTTTAAAGCTTTTGCTATCAGTGGTAACGCTAATGTGCCCAGTCAACAAAGCTATGAAACATATCCGAATTTGTTGGTTGGGTTTCCAGACAATCAGTATATTCCTAATCACGTATTAAATAAGATATTACGTCAAGCATCAACCATATCATCTGCTGTAGCTGATTTTATTGCGACAGAATCTGGCACTGATGTTGTGGATGATGGCAATGTAACCAAAATTACCGCACAATTAAAAAACGTGTTAGAACAAAAAATTGCGAAATGTTGTAATCTTAATGTAAATACTGCTAATAAGGTTGTAAACGGTTGGTGGAAATGTGGTGATACGGGAATAATTATTCAATGGGGGCAAGCAAGCGGCTCTATGAATATAAATGATTACAGAAATTTCACCATCCCATTTCCTAATGCTTGTTTTCAGATTGTTGCAACATATCCTGATTTTGGTAATTATGGATCTGGGGTTGCTGCTATGCCTATTTCTGCAAGTCAATTTATTGTGACGTGCAGAAATTCTATACACGAACTATCAAATAATTTAGTGAGATATTTGGCGATAGGATATTAATTATGTATTTTTATAGTGCAAAGACAAATGCATTCTACCCAATAGAATTGAAACAAAATTATATTGCTTCTGGTTCACTGCCTGATGATATTATGGAAGTTAGTATTGATATTTATCAAGAATACGCTGCGAATAATGTACCAGAAGGAAAGTATCGTATAGCAGGTCAAAATGGTTTACCGGAATGGGCCGATATTCCTCCACCAACAAAAGAAGAGTTGCAGCAATATATTGAAAGTAAAAAACAACAATTTATTGTGGAAGCTAGCCAGCAGATAGCACCATTACAAGATGCTGTTGATTTAGGAATTGCGACTAAAGAAGAGGAAGCGGCTCTGTTGGTATGGAAGAAGTATAGAGTAATGTTGAACAGGATTGATACTTCACAGGCTGCCGATATTGAATGGCCGGAACAGCCAAAATAATGACATTGACCTGAATAAACAGATTATTCTTATAATGGTTTTGTTAACATTGAGTAATAAATCTGACTTGAAATTAGCACATAATATTGTTGCAAGATAATTGCTTGTAACAGAGTTTGATTATTGAACTTACTCGATAAAAATCTTTTCGTTTTGGTTTGTAACAGGATATTGAACAGTGCAAAAGTAAACACTTCTTATCTCTAATTGATACCAAAAACGGGATGTTTTAAGTCAAGCTGCTATTAAAGTCTGAGTTCTGTATTTAACAGGACTCGGATTTTTTAATCTCAATATCGAATTAGCGATGCTTGAAGAACTTATCCAATTCCGCAGCGCGGGGCTAAATAGATGTGCTCAGATTATTCACAGTTGTGTAGCATCGGGCTGAATATTCCCTGATGACTTCGAGGAAATCAAGAGTTGAAAACATAATTAGTCTCCTGATGAGGGAATTGCAAATTAGAAAAAATTCAGGTTGTAATTTTAACTTTAATGTATTTAGAATAATGCTGAAAAATCACCAATAGGAGTAGTGTATGAGAACACTAATAGGTTTTTTGGCATTAATACTGTATGGTGTGTCATTCCTATCATTCGGTGCGAGCTTTGATTGCGCAAAAGCCACCAGTAAGGCTGAAAAATTAATCTGCTCGACCCCGGCATTATCCCAAGCTGATGACAACCTATATATTAATTACCTTCAGGCCAAACTGGCTACAGACAACAATGCGGATTTTAAAGCTCTGGTAAAACAGAATTGGGAACTTCGCGAAAAATGCGTGGCAGTTGAATGTCTTCAAGACTGGTATCATCGGTCATCTGAAATGTACAGAAAGATTGCCGCAGATAAAGCAACAGAGAAGAACTGCTATAAAGAAAGGCAAAAAATTACGCTTGATGGCACATTGTTAAGGATTACCTATCCCGGCCCACCAAATTACGAAAGCGTGGAAAACGGGGATAGCCCTGAGACTTATTGGGTATTGCAACCGGATAAGGCAATAAAATGCGCTACAGGGGCACCAGAATTTGGGGATCGTAGTCTTATGCAACTGGTGGTTAAGGATGAGTTTTATACCGTGTATCGAAGCCTTATCGGACACCGTGTGCGCGTAACCGGAACCATTATGTACGCGGTTACTGGACATCACCATACACCGATAATGCTTGAAACCCAACGAATTGAAGCTGCTAAATAATTTGGAAGTAATTAACGCAGGTATTTTGCTGAACAATAGCTAAGAAGTGGCTCTATCGTCCATCGGGTAATAAAGAATTGGATTGGTTATCAAGGTAAACTTCAGCGAGGTTTACTTGAACGTAAAATTATAGTTGTTGTCAAAGGTAATGGTTCAAAGAGCATTTGTGAGCAAATTCTTGTGACTGAAAATATCAAGACTCTAGCGAGGTGACTACATGAGCACATTAGCTAAAATTAATTCTGAGAGTAATTTCACTATATTCAAATTCGGGTCTCATGAAATCCGCGTGATCAATAAAGATGGTGAGCCGTGGTTTGTTGCTCACGATGTTTGCTCTGCTCTGGAAATTCAAAATATCATGCAATCTATTGAAAGATTAGATGATGATGAGTGGTCTGTGTTTAATATAGGGCATCAGGATGATATTAATGTTGTTAGCGAATCAGGAATGTATACCTTAGTACTTCGTCGTCGTGATGCAATTAAGCAAGGATCTGTTCCTCATCAGTTCCGCAAGTGGGTAACTGGTGAAGTATTACCGGCAATTCGTAAGGCGGGAAGTGATCACAGTTCGATGATTTCTGGTTTATCATTTAATGGACGAATCTTAATGACAGTAGAAAATGGAACCGTAGCCAGTCAAAAGATATTACATTCTGATGAGAAGGTCTTAACCTTTGATACATTTATGGAGCTTGCTCAGAGAGCAGGCTATTTAATTATCCATAGGGAGAAATTTCTCAGCTTGCCTAACCAATGGTAGCTCTAAGCCAAGGATGGCTTAACTCTGTAACCCATTGAAACTGTTGGTGTTAGCTTTTGATAGTTTGTTGGAACCGAAATATTGCGATCATGTTCTTTACTGGGGATTGGAAGGATTTTCGCGGTTGCCATGTTAAGTCTGACTTGATATTGGTTCATTAAAAAAACGATGCAAGAACATTGCGCCTTGTCCGTCTTGGTTCTCACTCAAAACTTGGCTTATAGTAAACAATAAATCTCTTTGACAGATCAGAATCAATTAAAAAAATATAGCCCTGAGAAATGGGGTTATATTTTTGTATATGCACAGGATCGCAGTAAACCACATAAAAGGGGATTTTTTGAGTATTAAATTACTTTTTCATTAATGTAGCCCCATGTATGAGTTGCTATAAATTGGTATGGGAGATCATTCCTTTATAGATACTTCATTGTCAGCACTTATATCTACCTATATTTTCAGAATTGGAGACTCAAGTGCATTGATGAGATTGTGATATTCTTGAACACGGTAAATTAGGTGTTAGGGTAAAGATTTAGTATGGAACGTTAAGTAGGGAGAATTGTAGGAATATATAGAAGGAATAATAACTATACCCGTCATCTTTCAAGTTGCCTCTTTGTTGGCTGCACTCGCTCACCCCGGTCACATAGTTATCTATGCTCCCAGGGATTCACTCCCTTGCCGTCGCGATGCATCTTGAAATCCATAGGGTATAAATAATTTCCAGATGTATATTTTCGATCCTAAAATATTGGGATGCTTATTGCTGATAATGATACAAAAATATTTAACCTTAATAAGTAATAAGAATACTATATTATTATTTTTCTGAACTAGACTTTAATTTGTGTGAATTGCAAGGGGATTATTTTTACAATAATTTAATATATTGATTATAAAAGAATATTATTTAATTTAAGGAGAAAGTATATGAATCCTAAGAATGATTTTAAGGCTTTTTCTATTAATAATAATGCGAATGTAGTGAGTCAAGAAAGATATGAAGAAAGTAAGGATTTGCTGACTGGATTTCCACCAAATGATGCTCCTACTTATTTATTAAACAAAGTATTACGTCAATCATCAACGATATCATCTGTCGTGGCTGATTTTATTGCGACACAATCTGGTAATGATGTTCTGGATGATGGGAATATAGCTAAGCTCACCGCACAATTAGATAAAGCGTTAGAACAAAAAATTACAGCAGGCATTCCCGGTGCCTCATTAACACAAAAAGGTATTACTCAGCTTACAGATGTAACAGGTAACCGCAATACACTGGCAGCCACTCAGAAGTTAGTTACTGATGTAAATGATAACGCTAATAGTAAACTAGCCAAAAATCAAAACGGCGCAGACATTCCCGATAAAAATGCTTTTGTGAAAAACCTCAGCTTATTGGAAACGGTGCAAAAGGCAAATAATGCGGTACCGAGTAGCCGGAAAGTGAACGGGAAAGCGTTGACTGGGGATATCAATTTTAATGCGGGGGATATAGATACATATACCAAGGCAGAAGTGAATAATCTGATCAATGCAGTTAATAATATTCCTGTAGGTGTTCCTATGCCTTGGCCGACTGCCATACCGCCAACTGGGTGGCTGCAATGTAACGGTGCTGCCTTTGATAAGTCGAAATTTCCAGAATTAGCGAAGGCCTATCCTGATGGTAATTTACCAGATTTAAGAGGAGAGTTTATTCGTGGTTGGGATGATGGCCGAGGAGTTGATAAAGATCGCAAGCTCAACAGTAACCAGAGGTGTATGACAGAATATCACAAACATATGACTGCTTGGGGAGAGTCTGTCAACTATGATGGTTTTGGGATTTTTGGGGCTACAAATCAAAAAAATCACTCTGGAAATACAGGTGCAATGGACAGGGATAACTTCTGGTACCATACAAACGATGGATCGGACTATGAAGGTATAGTTAATTCCCCTGGTGTCATGGGATCAGAAACCAGACCTCGCAATGTCGCGTTTAACTACATAGTGAGAGCAGCATAATAACAAAATAGAAATATTCTTTAGAACTGGAAGTAAAGGCTGGGCTAACCGACTTTATGTTTATGACTGATTTACAGTATGTCGTTGTATACGATTTATACCCGTCATCTTTCAAGTTGCCTCTTTGTTGGCTGCACTCACTCACCCCGGTCACATAGTTATCTATGCTCCCGGGGATTCGCTCCCTTGCCGTCGCGATGCATCTTGAAATCCATTGGGTATATAAGTATTTTTTGATTAAATATTAAGTAATTTAATGTTTTTAGATGAGGGGGATGATTTACTAATGGCTGTAAATGCCAGATATAGGATTGGGTTTTTCCCCAGTTTTTCCCCAACCAAATCCCAGCCATAAAAAAACCAACCATAAGAGGTTGGTTTTTCTAGGGAAATTTGGTCGGCATGATAGGATTTGAACCTACGACCCCCGACACCCCATGACGACAGTATTATTTGGTTCAAAGCCTTGTATGGTGCGGGTTTAGAGGGTTTTGACTGTGAATGCAAACAGTGCATAATCTGCAAAATCTGCATTATATACATCAATAAGTTAAGTCGAGTTTTTCCACGCATCAGACGGCTATTTCTGCATGAGGAACCTCAACCCAATCGACATGATTTTGAGTATAAATTTTTGTGGATTTAGCATCGGTATGTGCCATTCGAGCCTGGGGATCTATACCTAATTGATCGAACAAATGGGCTGCTAATGCACGGATTTCATGAAATGTGGGTTTTTGTTCAATGGATAAATGGGCTGCTACGCCTACTTTATCTCTTAAGTCTGAAAAGGCTCTACTCAGATAATCTGGGGCTACTTGGGTGGGATGTTGAACTTCTGCGCTGATTTTGCGCGGCATTCTTTTCGGTAGCCTATGGACAACATACGGGCTAGCAACGGAATCTCGGCTATCATCGATAATCTGTTTTAGCTTTTCTCCGATAGGAATAGCAACATGTGACGCTTCTTTGTCGTGGACTTTTTGCCTGTGAATATAGAGTGTTCCATAAATACCCTTTTGTGGTTCTTGATGCCATACGCAACCACAAACACCTTCTTGCGGGGATTTGATATTGTATCGTATGCGACCGACCTCCAGTCTCGCCTGAGTTGTTTGTAATGCCAGATCCATTGCTGTTCTTAACCAGGGTTCTGCTGCATTACGTATAAGCATGAAATCATCAAATGAAAGCCTGCGACGTTTCTTTTTATCAGTACGTTTCATTTTCTTACGTTCTGCCGGGTTGTCGAGCATTAATGATTCATCCATTGCGTAGCTGAATACTTTTTTTAAGAAAGAGACTTTTCTATTTTGAACGTTTGCTGACGCATCATTATGATAATATTTGATATAATTATTAACGTGTTCCAGTGATATTTCTGACGCCGGTATATCAGTAAAAAACGTCTTCATTCGTTCTATGTCATTTCGCCAGTCCGCCAGGGTATTATCAGACGGATTTTCATCTTTAACAATGCGGGAGAAAAGATTGTCAATATGATGATGAAAGGGAAGAGATTCTCCATATTTACCGCCCGATTCTTTAACTAGTAAATTGACGGATATAGATGATTCCGGCCTCATTATATTGTTATATTCTCTCGCTATGGCAATAGCGACAGCCTTGTCGCTACCAACACACTTCCTTTTTCCATTAACGAGAGTCAATCGGTATTCATTAACAGATTTATCGTAATAAAGAAAATCAGGTAAGTGCCTAAACTCCCTTTTTCTTGGTCTTGATGCCATTTTATGAATCCCTAATTAACTGGCTAACACGAGAAGAAATAGAAGATTCAACACCCCATCTCTCAGATGAATTAACCCAGATTGAGCCATCAATAATTTTTCCTTTTAATTTACCCATCTCTATCCAGTGTTTAATTGTTCTATTGTCTGGAACCGAATCTTTCTCAAACTCACGCCTTCCCCACGCGCTAGCTTTCATTAATTTAGTATTATTAATCATAATCTTACATAGCCCCTTTTAATTTGCCTGCAAACTCCTTAGCAATCAATTCAACTCTATCACTGAGTTGTTGCAGCGTTTTAATATCAGCACGATTGACATCAAGCATCAATATTCTGTTTGTTAATTCTGAAATTGTTGTATATTGAGCGAAGTTGACTAGCCTTTCTTTCCCTTTATGTGGCCCATGAGTCCATACCTGCCTTATATTTAAATAATATCGGTTCCTGCTATAAGTGATAGCGTATTTTCCTAAATATATCTTCATATTTCTTTCCTTATATTTCTCACATAATAAGACAACACTGACTTAGCGCTGAAT
>NZ_CAWNXG010000032.1:0-54414 GCF_963878145.1 Photorhabdus sp. S10-54
GCCGACGCCGTCAGTCTGCACGTATGCTGGAGGGATACTAATGTCTCGTGGTATCTGGGTTTCACCAACAGAATTTATTAACTTTTCCGAATCAAAGCAGTCGTTCACTGAACAAATTGCATCGCGTAGCCGTTCCATTGACTTCTACAGTCTGGGGACATATCTACCTAACCCTGATCCTATTCTCAAAGCTCAAGGGCGGGATATTCGTATCTATCGTGAATTACGTACTGATCCTTTGGTTGGTGGATGTATTCGCCGCCGCAAGGCCGGAGTGAAAGCACTAGAACGTGGTGTAGAACGTAGTAATGCCCCTGTACGAGTCTTTAACTTTATTCGTGACATGCTTGCAGATTTGGATATGTCACGCATCATTGGCGAAATGCATGAAGCGGTTCTGTACGGTTATCAGCCTTGTGAATTGATGTGGAGTCAGCATCAATCATGGTCAGTGACGGATATCGTTAGCAAGCCACCTGACTGGTTCCACTATGACCGTGATAACCAACTGCGTTTTCGTGCTCGTGATGCAGGCGTTGAGGGAGAACGGGTTCCTCTCTATAAATTTGTAACGCCACGTCAAGACGCCACTTATGACAACCCTTACGGATTTCCAGACTTATCAATGTGCTTCTGGCCCGTCACCTTTAAGAAAGGCGGCATGAAGTTTTGGGTACGCTTTGCCGAGAAGTATGGTTCACCGTGGGTAATTGGAAAGCATCCACGAGGTACGCCACAAAGTGAAATTGATCTGTTATTGGATTCGATGGAAGCGATGATTGATGATGCAGTTGCCGCCATTCCTGATGATTCCTCTGTTGAGATTAAAGAGGCAGCAGGTAAATCAGACAGCAGTGATATTTATCAGAACTTAATTACCGTTGCTCGCAGTGAGATCTCCATTGCGTTACTGGGACAAAACCAAACGACCGAAGCAAACAGCAATAAAGCCTCTGCACAAGCAGGATTGGAGGTAACGGATGATATTCGTGATGCTGATGTTGACGTTATCACCAGCGCCATTAATCAGGCTATACGCTGGGTCGTAGAATTGAACTTCGGTAACGTTGAATGTCCGGTCTATCGTCTTTGGGAACAGCGGTCGGTTGATGAAACACAGGCTAATCGTGACGTTAAGTTGAGTCAGGCTGGTGTCAGATTTACTCCGCAATACTGGAAACGCGAATATCAATTTCAGGATGGGGATATTGATGAAACAACCCTGTCAACCACGCCTATTCCACCACTCCCACTGGCGTTTTCTGAAGCTGTGAACGCAGATTTAGCAGCACAGGACACCTTAGATGAAGCGCTGGATATTTTGATGAATGAAGGATCATTGAATGAATCGTTGAAATCTCTACTGGCTCCTTTATTCCATCGTGTTCAAAACGGTGCTAATCCCAGCGATCTTATAGGAGAGTTAGCCGAGCTTTATCCACAAATGGACGCAGATGGCTTGCAAGAGCGGCTAGCGCGGGTTTTGTTTGTGTCTAACATTTGGGGGCGCTTGCATGAGCATAACCACGCCTGAACTGGCGTATTGCATGACATTACCTCCCAAGAGAGCCATTGGTTATCTGCAATCTAAGGGCTACAAGATAACGTGGGATTGGGAAGAACTTTGGCAAGAGACTCATTCCCGTGCATTCACGGTGGCGAAAGTCACGCGTCTGGATATTCTGGAAGATATGCGCCAGGCGCTACAGCAGGCACTGGATGAAGGCAAGACTGATCGTTGGTTTCGTCAGGAGCTGGAGCCAACATTAAGACGTAAGGGATGGTGGGGAACGAAAGAAACCGATGACCTCGTTACAGGGGAACGTGTCACTGTTCAACAAGGTAGCCCGTGGCGCCTTGATACTATCTTTCGTACCAACATGTCAGTGTTGTACAGTGCAGGCCGTTGGGCCGAACAAATGGAAAATGTTGATGACCGACCGTACTGGATGTATACAGGGATCAGTGATAACCATACACGCAAGGGCCATCTCGCATTGCATGGTTTGGTATTTCGCTCTGACGACCCATTTTGGCAAGCTTTCTATCCTCCTAATGGTTGGCGTTGCCGTTGCAGTGTGATTGCTCTCAGTCATGATGACGTTCGTGCCAGAGGGATGAAAGTTATGAATTCAGGTAAAGCAATGGGCTGGGAGTTGAAATTGGTTTCACAAAAAACAGGTGAGATGCAGCCCGTTGCTACATTCAACACAGGTATAACAAAAGTGGCGACTGATGTAGGTTGGTCATATTTGCCGGGGACAGCATATCGTCCCGATTTGACCAGATATCAGGGAGAGCTCTCTGGACTGGCCCGCCGCGAACTGAGAGGACAGAATGAGTAATCTTACTATCACCATTAATGATGAAGACCTAAGACGTGGATTACGGGCATTAGAATTGGCTGCTAATGATCTGACACCTGCCATGCGTAAAATTGCTGGGACATTGTCAGCAGAAACCGCCTTTAACTTTGAAGCTGAAGGGCGCCCGGCATGGATACCCTCTGTAGCTGCAAAGGAACGTGGTGGTCAAACGCTGCAAAAAACTGCTCGTTTGATGAGTTCAGTCAGTACCCGCTATGATTCCCATACGGCAGTTGTCGGTACAAACTTAGTCTACGGACGTATTCATCAATTGGGAGGTAAAACTGGCCGTAATCAATCTTTATTGCTACCAGCCCGGCCTTATCTGCCCGTAACAGAACAAGGCGAATTATCACCAGATGCAGCAAGAGCTGTATTAAGCACCATTCAACGACATCTTGAATCAGCGGCGCATCGTTAAACTTTCCCTCCCTATGCGGGTGATTTATCATTGTCATTCGTAAGAGACTTTATAAAGCGTTTACAGACTCAAATTTTCGATATCTAATTGCATGCAGTTCCACTTTCTTATTTCCTTCCCAAGTTTTTTCTAAAGCAGATTAAAAGTCGTTTTTTCTGATCGTGGAGAAACTGCCTCTATTAACGTAATAGAGGCAGTGAAATGAAGTCACTTCACATTTTCAAATCCGGTACACATACCGATATGAATGGCAAACAATTGCCGTTCAGCCCTGCAGATTTGCAAGCTTGTGCAAAGGCTTATGACTCATCGTTGCATGAAGCACCGATTGTGATTGGTCATCCAAAAGACAATTTACCCGCCTATGGTTGGGTTAAATCGCTGACGTCTTCCAGTGATGACTTGATTGCAGAGCCTCAACAGGTTGATGTTCAGTTCGCTGAACTGGTCAATGCAGGCCGCTATAAAAAAATTTCTGCTTCTTTCTATTTACCTGATTCCCCAAACAACCCTAAACCCGGCGTGCTCTATTTGCGTCATGTCGGCTTTTTGGGCGCACAGCCACCCGCCATTAAAGGACTGAAACAGGTTGAATTCAGCGAGCAAGAACATGGTGTCGTGGAGTTCTCTGATTGGAGTGACATCACTAACGCTTCACTTTGGGGGCGTCTGCGAGAATTTTTGATCAGTAAATTCGGTATGGACGAAGCAGACAAAGCGCTTCCTTCTTGGCAAGTGGATTCATTACGTGAAGAAGTTTATAGCGCAACTCAGCCTGCTCCTGCCTTTCATGAACCCAATAACACACATCAACGTGAGGAAAACATCGTGATAAATGAAGAAAAAAAGGCGCTCAAAGATGAAAACACCCGCCTGAAAGAACAGCTTGTTGCCCGTGATGCTGCCGACGCAAAGCGCAAACAAACTGAGCAACAGGCCGGAAACGTGGCATTTGCCGAAAAGCTGGTCGCAGACGGCAAATTGGCGCCTGCTGCCCAATCTGTCGTGGTCGCCTTGCTGGACGCTGTAACTCAAGGAAATTCCCCTGTCGAGTTTGCTGAAGGTGATGTGAAAAAGCCACTGGCTACCGCGTTTAAAGATCTGCTGAGTTCTGCCCAGCCGGTTATTGATTTTGGCGAACATGCAACAAAAGACCGGGTTGACCAAAACACGTCATCAGATATTGCTGAGTTTTCTGATGCAGATCCTGAGCGTCTGGCGCTGCATCAAAAAGCCGTCGCTCTGGCGAAGAAAGAAGGTATCAGTTACGACGTAGCCGTTGCCCGCTGTCTGTAACACTGCGACCGTAACTATTAAGGAGAGATAAATGTCTGATTATTTGAAAGGCAAACGTATTGTTGACCCTGTGCTAACCAGTGTTGCACGTGGTTATAAAAATGCGGCATTCATTGGCGAACATCTTTTCCCTGTCGTCGAAATGGAGAAAGAAGGTGCTAGTGTGCCGACATTTGGTAAAAGTGCTTTTGTGGAATATGACACCAAGCGTGCTGTTGGTGCCAACAGTAACGTTTTGATCCGTGAGAAAGGTTCTTCGTTAGATATCGTGCTCAACGAGCATGATCTAGCTACACCTGTTGATTATCGCGAGAAATCAGAATCTTTATTTAATGAAGAAGCAAAGGCAATCCGTCGTTCCACCAATGGCGTGAATCTCAAACGCGAACTGTATGCAGCTCGATTGGCACAAGACCCTGCGGTTTACCTCAGTGACTCAGTGAAGAGTCTGACAGTTAATGAACGTTGGGTTGGCGGCAAAGGTAGTCCAATCAAAGTCATTGAAGCTGGAATTGATGTTGTTCGTACTGCCATTGGTGTACGTCCAAACCTCATGACTATGTGGGCTAGCGTGATGTCACTGTTGAAGTTTCATCCTGAAATTCAGGCAGCTATTGGAGCCAACGAACGTAAACGTATCACAATAGAAATACTCAAAGATCTTTTCCAAATCCAGAACGTTGTCGTTGGTGAACCAGTTTCTACCCCAAGCATTAAAGAAAATCCCGTTGATATCTGGGCTGATAATTTGATGTTGCATTACGTATCACTTCCGCAGGCAGGAGCAGAAAGCGCCGATGAGTATGAGCCTTCATTTGGTTATATGTTTCGCCGCAAAGGAATGCCTGTAGCGGATAAATATCCGGGTGTTGGCGGCAAGGTGAATTACTGCCGTTATACCGATATTTATAAAGTTGCGGTTGTTGGAGGTGATGCTGGCTATCTGATTACCAATATTGTGAAGTAAGAGGAACAATCATGGCAGTAACACAACAACCCGTATTGACCACGACCATCATCGCCACGGCTAATATCGTACAGCATCGTTTGGTGGGTGCCGATAATGCCCCTTGTCAGGCTGGAGCCGTTGCACTTGGTATAGCGGAAATGGATGCGAAAGCAGGTGATGCTATTCCAGTCAATGTCTTGGGTATTATTGCTGTTGAAGCAGGTGGGCCAATAGCTCGTGGGCAAGTCGTACAGTCGGATAAGAATGCTTGCGCAGTACCACTAAGTTCTGCGGAGAATGCTGCCGGAACATCTATCGGATTTGCGCTGGATGAGGCCACGGCTGCTGGCAATGTTATTCGCATCTTACGTGGTGTATGACATGTATTGCTCATTGGCAGATCTGCAAGGACAGATACCAACGCAATCATTGATATGGCTGTCTAACGAAGAGCCTAATGCCCAGACGATCAATGAAACTGTGGTTAACAGTGTCATTCGCTATGCCGATGAACTTATTGATGCCCATTTACGCGGGCGTTACATCCTGCCTCTGGCGGAGGTTCCCACGGTATTACGCGATGCTGCTATTACGTTAACACGCTATCGGTTGTATGCCCGCCGTCCAGAAGGCTCTGTTCCTGAAGCCGTGATAGATGATTACAAAATTGTTTTGCGCCAACTGGCTGACATTCGTGATGCCAAACTGACACTGGGCCTGATTTCCACAGGAAAAGATGCTCCTGAGCCGGGAGAGTTTCGTGTTCGAGCGCGTCATCCCACCTTTGGGGGAAGTCAAGGGATGTTGGAGAAATACTAATGGATGTTTCGCCGATCATTGATGCCATCGTCATGAGGCTAAAAGAAAAGCTACCTAGCTTACAGGTGGAGTATTTCCCTGAAAAGCCGACTGAATTCAGGCTGAACCATCCCGTGGGAGCCATTTTAATCAGCTATCCCGGCTCTCGCTTTGATAAGCCTGAAGATGTTGGGGCAGTATTGCAGACACAAACTGTCATGCTCAATGCCACTATCGTTTTTCGTCAACTTAATGGACGTCACGGAGCCGTTGCCACACTGGATGATGTACGCCGGGTTCTCGGTGGATTCCAACCACCGAACTGCCAACGTAAATGTTGGCTGGTACGGGATACATTTCTCGGTGAGATAGCTGGCTTGTGGCAATACACGCTGGATTTTGCGACTGAAAGTGTATTTATCGAAGATAGTGAGTCACCGGATGGCCCGCCGTTAGCCCAAATCAATTATGAGGAAACTAAACAATGAAATACCTCTATACAGGCCCAGCAAGCGGCGTCACTTTAGCAGATGGCACAGAAGTCTTGCTCTGGTCAGAAAAAACTGTTGATTTACCAGAACAGCATGATTATGTGAAGACATTGATCGCACTGCGATATCTTCATCCACTATCAGAACAGCAAAAAAGTATCCTGAAGAAAAAAGAAAAGTCTGAGGGGGTCACTGATGGCCACTAATTATTTACATGGCGTCGAAACTATCGAAGTCGAACAAGGCTCCCGTCCGGTCAAGACAGTGAAATCCGCCGTGATCGGCTTAATTGGTACTGCACCGATAGGGCCAGTAAACGCAGTGACACTTTGTCTGTCAGAAAAAGATACAGCTCAATTTGGTGCTCAAATGAATGGTTTTACCATCCCACAAGCACTGGATGCTATTTATGATCATGGTGCGGGTACTGTGCTGGTCATTAATGTTCTTGATCCTGAAATACATAAAGCCAATGTTGCCAGTGAAAGCATTATCTTTGATAAAACCACAGGAACAGCAAAACTGGCTAACCCCGTGGTCAGTAATGTCTTGCTAAAAGCCAACTCTGATAGTGCGCCTTATATAGAAGGACAAGATTATTCTCTGGATGTTCAAACAGGTAGGCTCAAGAACATCGGTAAAAACATCATTGCTGGTACAACCGTAATGGCCAGTTATGACTTTACCGATCCCACGTTGGTAACACCCGCTGACATTATTGGCAGCATCAGTGCAGCGGGTAACCGTACAGGTATGAAGTTGCTGAATGATACTTATAACCTGTATGGATTCTTTGCCAAGATCTTGCTGGCTCCTGTTTACTGTACCCAGCTAAGTGTGGCGACAGAACTGATTGCCCTTGCAACTAAATTGGGTGCCATGACTTATATTGATGCCCCGATAGGTACCACTTTTGCTCAGGCTATCAGTGGCCGAGGCCCGTCTGGCACAATCAATTTTAATACCAGTTCTGATCGTGCCCGGCTGTGTTACCCACATGTCAAAGTCTATGATGCGGAAAGCAATAGCGAGCGCTTGGAACCATTGTCATCTCGTGCAGCAGGGCTGCGTGCCAATATTGATGCAGACAAAGGTTTTTGGTGGTCATCCTCCAATCAAGAAATTAGGGGGATCACCGGGATTGAGCGTCAGCTATCCGCCATGATTGACGATCCACAAAGTGAAGTGAACCAGCTCAATGAACAAGGGATTACTACAGTGTTCAATAATTATGGCTCTGGTTTGCGCTTATGGGGCAACCGTACCGCCGCGTGGCCAACTGTGACACACATGCGTAACTTCGAGAATGTGCGCAGAACAGGAGACGTGATTAATGAATCCCTGCGTTACTTCAGTCAGCAATATATTGATATGCCGATCACGCCGGCTCTGGTAGATGCCCTGACAGAATCTGTGAATGCCTATGGTCGTAAATTGATTGCTGATGGTGCTTTGTTAGGATTCAAATGCTGGTTTGATCCGACCCATAACGAAGAAACAGAGCTGGCATCAGGTCATCTGTTACTCAGTTATAAGTACACACCGCCGCCACCACTGGAACGGCTGACATTTGAGACCGAAATTACCTCTGAATATTTGCTGAATTTAAAGGGGAATAATTAATGGCTGGAAAAATAGAAATTAACCGCATCACCAATGCCAATATTTATATTGACGGCAATAACCTGTTGGGACGGGCGGAGGAAGTGAAACTGCCAGACGTTTCCATGACTATGCAGGAGCATAAGGCGCTGGGGATGGTCGGTAAGGTGGAATTACCGGCAGGCTTCGATAAGCTGGAAGGCGAGATCAAATGGAACAGTTTCTACCGTGACGCTATGTTATCCGCTGCCAATCCCTATAAGTCTCTGGCATTACAGTGCCGTTCCAACGTCCAGAAATTCAGTTCACAGGGGCGCATTGATGAAGTGCCATTGGTGACGTATCTGACCATCTTATTTAAGAAAAATCCGCTGGGCACATTTAAACAACATGAAAATGCTGATTTTTCCAGTAGCTTTACCAGTACCTATATTAAGCAGGTACTGGATGGGGAGGAGCTGTTAGAATTGGATTATCTGGCCAATATCTTCCGTGTTGGCGGCGTTGATCAATTGACCGATTATCGCATCAATATCGGAGGTTAAACTAAATAATGACGGTAGAATTAGTGGATAAAGACCAGAATATTCCCAGTCTTGGATTACCTAATGGTACATGGTTTGCTGTCTTAAACATTCCAGGTGTGGAGACTTTGTTTTCTACTCAGAAAACCAATGATCCTATTGACTGCTCTCGTTCCAAAGCCAGAAAGCTCGCCGACTTGATTGATAGGTGGATTCCACCGGAAGGTTGGTTTTCCGATATCGGTGCAGAGAAAGGGAAAGAATATCTGATAGATTTTTTCTGTAACTGTAAAGGCTTTCGCACTCACTAATGACAGGGGCATCAGCCCCTTTCTTCTTTAATCCCCTTTAATATCTCCGTTTCCATACATGAATGATACTGAATGAAACTTACAGAGGAGTATCATCATGTCAACTACGACTTACCATCTTCAATTTCCCTATACCACGGCTGCTGGCGTTCGCATTGAAGAGCTCCAGCTATCACGTTTGAGAGTTAAAGATATCAAAGCTGTCCGGCGAGCCAGCGAAAACCCTGCTGACTGGGATGATATTTTGTTAGCGCGTTCTACAGGGTTGTTACCGGAAGATATCGAACAGATGGATGTCGCTGATTATCTGGCATTGCAGCAACGATTTCAGCAAGTCATCGGATTGGATCAGGGAAATAAAAACAGTGTGGCAAGCATCGGCGATGTTAGCACGATGGTTCCGGTTCCAGCCGAGCGAGATTGATAATCTGGCACTGGATGAATTTGAATGTTGGCTGGATGAGGCCAACACCCAAATCAAACGCGAGAATGGAGACGGTTAATTGATGCAGGCAAATATTGTCCCTAATAGTGTCTGGAATACTGGAAGTGAATTTTCCATTTTATTTCCCATTTAATGAGAGCTTAATTCGTGTCAGCAAAATTTTCCATTGGTGTCATTATTGGTGGGGCCATCAGTGGTGCGTTCAGTTCTGCCATGTCCGGTACACGTCGTACACTGGGAGCGCTGGGAGAAACGACACGGCGACTTGAGAACAGACAACAAGTACTGAACCGTGCTATTGAACGTTACGGTCAGCTTGGTTCCCGCAGTGCTCAGAGTTTGAATAGTGATCTGTAACGTGTTAGCCGAACGCTGGAGCAGTTGAACCGTCAGCAACAGCGCTTACAGTCTGCTGCTATCATGAGTGATGCAGCCAAAGCGAATCGTATGGCGCTATATGCACAGGGAGCCGAAACTTATGCATTAACTCGCACGATATCCTCTCCCGTTGTTCAGTCCGTAACAAAGTATGCCTCTTTTGAATCAGGATTAAGGGATATAGCTGTCACAGGCAATCTGTCTCCGAAAGAAGAGCAAAAAATCGGAATCATCTTGCGCCAGAACGCCAAGCAAACAAACCAATTACAAGAAACCCTGCTGGAAGGTGTTGGTACATTGGTTGCTGCCGGAAAATCTCCCATGAAATCGACCGATATGAGTGGATTATTGGGCCGCGTCGCCACGGCATCCAAAGCTAATATTAATGACTTAGCCAAAATGGCTCTATCCTTTGAGTCCCTGAAAATTGAAGGTGATCAAGCGCTAAAAGAAGCCTTTAACCGAGCCGTTTTCGGCGCTAAATCGGGTCGTTTTGAATTAAAAGATCTCGCCCAATACTTTCCAGAAATGACGCAGCAATTTGCTGGTAAGGGAATATACGGTCAGGAGGCAGTTTCACAGATTATTGCCAGCTTGGAAGTTGGTCGTGAAGGTGCAGGAACGGAAGGTGAAGCAGCTACCAATATGAGGAACTGGCTAGCTTCAATGGGACGTGGTGATATTGCCAAAAGATACGCTGAAGCTGACGTCGATTATCAAACCTCAATGAGCAGATATGTTTCTTCGGGGTACTCACAATATGAAGCCTCAATCATGATCGCAGACCGCTTTATCAAGAGTAAAGGAGCCGATCTCATGAAAGAGTGGAAAAAAGCGGGAGCCAGAGGTGATGAAGATGCACAGCGTATGCTCATGGAATCCTTCGGGCTATCCTCTATTTTCACCGACGTACAGACAGTCAACCATCTCTTGGCCATGCGGCAACGTTGGGGCGATTATCAGCGTATCAAAACAGGCATGGGGACTGATTCGGCACAAAAATCTGTTGATACCGACTTTGATAAACAGAACGATACCTTAGAAGCGCAATGGCGGCGTACTCAAATTGGGTTTAATGATTCGGCTATTAGCATTGGTCAGTCGCTGCGTCCAGCATTAATACAGTTAGCCGAAACCTTTATTCCATTGATGGACAAGACCGGAAAATGGCTGGCCGCTAATCCTGAACTCATCAGTAATGTTGTCATGCTGGTTGGTGGGTTCCTAGCACTCAAAGCCGCTTCAATCGGTGTAAGATTAGGTCTTAATCTTTTGCTTTCCCCTATAACTGATATCTGGAAAGGCGCAATGTTAATGCGCACACGGTGGTTATTGTTTCGAATGGCTATCGGTAGTGGTGGTAGATTCGGTGTCGTTGCAAATATCTTGGGAAAAATAGCCGGATCAGCTCTCTGGTTGGGCAGAATCCTCGGTAGTGCTCTCTATAAGGGCTTGATGTTAGCTGGCAGAGCTATTTTGTGGATTGGACGCGTACTATTAATGAATCCTATCGGATTGATCATCGCCGGTATTGCAGTGGCCGCTTATCTTATCTATCGCTATTGGAAGCCCATCAGTAATTTCTTTAAACGGCTTTGGGTTTTAGTAAAATTCGCTTTCCAAATGGGATGGCAGGGAATCAAAAATATTTGGTCTAGCGTCAAAGGTTGGTTTACAGCTCGATGGAATGACATTACTAATGCGTTTGATGGCGGAATATTTGAGGTCAGTAAATTAATTTTAAACTGGTCGCCATTGGGGTTGTTTTATAAAACATTTGCTGGCGTTATGAAATGGTTTGGCATTGGTATGCCCAATAATTTTACTAACTTTGGTAAAAACATCGTTAATGGGTTGGTTAATGGTATTTCTAATATGCTGACTACGGCTAAGGACATCATTAAAAACTTTGGCGGCAAAGTTTCTAGCTGGTTTAAAGAAGCGTTAGGTATTCAATCCCCCAGTCAGGTATTTATGGGATTTGGCGATAATATTGATAATATTGTGCAAGGTGTGGTTGTTGGTGTTGATCGTACTACGCCGTTGGCTGCTCGTGCCACTCAACGTCTGGCAGAGGGAATGACGCCTGATGTCCCACAAATCTCACCTCCTGAGATGATGTTGGGCAATCCAGCCAGACGAACAGGTTATAAAGATATCAGCAACAGCAATAATGGTTTTTCTATCTCTTTCGCACCGCAAATATATATTGGCGGTAAACTGCAAACGGCTACATCCGATATTAATAAAGCCTTAAACCTGAGTGTGCGTGAATTAGAGAAACTGCTGGAGCGTATTGTCATTCAGAGAGAACGCCGGAGATACGGATAATGTTTGCGGTATTAGGTGATATTGAATTTGAGCTGATCACATATTGGGATGGTTTTGATGTAACTTTTGGTGTTAATTATGCCGAACATGCACGAATTCAAGGTAAACCCGGCTTGCAGTTCGTGGGGGAAAAACTGGATGAAATTCAAATTAGTCTGGTCTTTCATCAACATTATTGTGCGCCGGATGTTGAATTGAATCGGTTACGTGAAGCAATGCGGAAGCATCAAGCACTCGCGCTAGTATTCGGAAATGGTGATTACCGTGGCTGGTTTGTTATTACTGATGTGACAGCTACCAGTGAACAAACGGATTCAGTAGGTAATATATTTGCCCTCAATGCCTCGGTGACATTACTTGAATATATCGGTGATCCTAAAAAACCGCTGAAACCGCCTGCCATTAAATCTCATGTCCTGAATACAAAGGCGTTGTCTAATGCAATACCGAAACCATCAGGTATGGCTAAAAAAGTCAGGGATGGCGTGAATTATGTCAAACAAGCACAGTCAGCACTGCAAACGACTATCAGTGCGGTACGTATTGCACAGAAGATGAAAGACAAACCGACCGTAGCGTTAACCCGCGTACCAAGTCTTCTTACCGGACTCAACAATATTGCTGGTCCATTAGGGAAAAGCTATCCGGCGTTTCAATCACTCGGTAATTCATTGCCAGATGCGATTCAATTGACCAGAGCAACGGGACAAGCAGCAACATTTGTTAACAATGCTCAATTGTCATTAAGCCGTGCAGATAGCCGTAATATCGCGGCTGCATTGGATTCTGTATCAACTCAACTTGAATCAGCAAGTTCAACATTTACATCAATATCACCCGCGCTCAGTAAGATGGCAGCGCAAATTACCACAAGGACTCTTTGATCATGTTTCTTGAACACATAACGAAAGAGGGAGATAGATGGGATTTATTGGCTCACCATTATTATGGTGACCCTTTAGGTTACGCTCGCATAATTGCTGCCAATCCGCACGTTGCAGTTACACCTGTATTGCCATCTGGGATCGTATTGTTGATCCCTATCATTGACGCTGACAATAATGTAGTAACTGAAGAGGATACACCACCGTGGCTGAGATAATAGATTCCAAGCAAACACCATCTATAACGGGTGTCTCAGAGGTTTTAAGTCCGACATTCACGTTACGATATTTGCAAAAAGATATCACAAATGACATCACTCCTTATGTCACTCGTGTCAGCTATACCGACAACATCAAAAGCGAATCCGATGAAATAGAGGTAGAGTTGGATGATACTGATGGTCGCTGGCTGGATAAATGGTATCCGGGCAAAGGTGATACGTTGACATTGAAGTTGGGCTATTTCGGCGAACGGTTACTGAATTGTGGCTCATTCTATATTGATGAAATTGAAGTCAGCATCCCTCCTTCTATTGTATCTGTTCGAGGTGTAGCAACGTCTATCAATACAGCATTGCGTACCAAATCTAACCGTGGATTTGAGAATACAACTCTAGCAGCTATTGCTAATCGCATTGCCAAGAAACATCAGTTAAAGCTGATCGGCAGTATCGAAATCATCAAGATTGACAGGGTGACGCAATATTCGGAAACCGATGTGGCGTTCCTGAAACGACTGGCCAGTGAATATGGTTATGCCGTTAAGGTTGTCAGTGAACAGCTAATTTTCTCCCACTTAGCCACTTTGCGCAGCCAAGAACCGATAAAAAAATTACACCCTCGCGATGTTGCCCAATTTTCACTGCGGGACACAATTAATAAAGTCTATAAAAAAGCTAAAGTGAAACATCAAAAGGCTGATGATAAAAAATTGATTGTCTATGAAGCTGATGGCACGACCAGTGCAAGTAATCAGTCCAATTCAAAAGGCAAGAGTAGCGGTCAAGAAACCAGCGCAGATACCTTAAAAGTGAACAGCCGAGCTGCTAACAAGGATAGCGCTGAAATAAAGGCCAAATCAGCACTGGATTCACATAATGAGTACCAGCAGCACGGCTCACTTTCATTGATGGGAGCCCCTCAGTTAACCGCCGGAAATAAAATTGAGTTGATTGAATTTGGCAAGTTATCTGGGCAATGGTTAATTACTTCAGCTCACCACTCTTTTGATCGCAACAGCGGATATATGACCGAGCTTGAGATTGCTCGTGGCCCTGTTACATCGGGTAAATCCGAGAAAGGTAAAAAGGGTAAGACTCATAAATGGGTTGTATATAAGCCCGATGGTTCTTCCGACACGATCATCAAGGAGAAATCCAAATGAGCAGTGTAACTCGTCAAGTCGGCACAATTAGCGCCGTAGATCCTGCTACTGTTCGTGCCCGCGTGCGATTGCCTGAATGCGATAATATGCGTACTAACTGGCTGAATGTGTTGCAGCGCAATACCCAGAATAACAAAGACTATTGGTTGCCCGATGTTGGGGAACAGGTTGAAGTGCTATTGGATGCCAATGGTGAAGATGGTGTTATTTTAGGTGCTGTCTATTCCAGTGTTGATAAACCGTCAGCTAACAATAAAGACGTCCGTGGTATGACTTATGCAGATGATGCAGCTTTTTACTATGATCGTACCTCACACACCCTGACTATTAATGGCGGCATTCAGCACATTAAGATCGCGGTGGGAGTCAATGTTGTTATTCAGACACATCAGGCAACTATTGATGCGCCGGAAACAATCGTAACCGGAAATATGTTAGTGAAAGGCCAATTAACTTACCAAAATGGACTGTCGGGCTCTGGTGGTAATGGAGCTGCTGCGACCATTCAGGGCAATGTCAGCGTTAATGGCAACATCCATGCAACGGGCAGCATCATGGATGAAGGTGGTAACTCAAATCATCATCCTCATTAGTTTCTTTAAAAACCTTTAATATCAGATATGCCTACAGGGGATGATACTGTTCCCCATGAATACGAACTCACACTCTGTTTTTTGGCAACCCGCTCTCCAGAACTCAGGCAAAATTGCCTGTGGGCTGGATGACATCTCCCAAGCAATACTCATTATTCTACGTACACCACGTGGTAGTGATCCACATCGACCAGAATTCGGCAGTCACTTGCACCTTTATATTGATTACCCAATAGACCGCGCGATTCCCCACGTTGTCAGGGAATCTGTTGATGCTATTACACGTTGGGAACCTCGTTGCCAGTTGCTCTCCGTGAAACCAACTGTCAATGGAGAACACCTAACTCTGCGTGTGAATTGGACAGCAGTTGATGGCATTACACAATCTATGGAGTTGCTATGGCGCTGACAGAACCTGATTTTATCGAGCGTGATGTAGAGAAAATCACAACCGAAATGATTGCAAAGTATGAGGCTGATGTAGGTAAGACTTTGTACCCAGCACAGGCAGAGCGCCTGCTGATCAATTTATTTGCATATCGTGAAGCACTAACCAGAATGCAAGTTCAGGAAGCCGCCAAGCAGAATCTGGTCGAGTTTGCCCATGCGCCCATTTTGGACTACTTAGGGGAATTGGTCGGAGTATATCGGCTACCCGCCCAACCGGCGCATACAACACTGCAATTTAGTATTGATGATGCGTTAGAGCGAGATGTGCTCATTCCTGTGGGGACGCGTGTTAATGCATCGGACAGTATTACTTTTGCTACTAATACAGATGCTGTTCTGAATGCAGGTACACGTTTCGTTAATGTCACAGCTACTTGTACAGATGCTGGATTATCAGGGAATAGCTGGCAACCAGCACAAGTCAGTACATTGTTGGATGAAATCGACGACATTGACCTGCAAGTGACCAACACAATAGTGAGTAGTGGTGGTTCGGCAGAGGAAAGTGACGAGAGGCTACGTGTACGAATCAAGATGGCCCCTGAATCGTTTACTAATGCGGGCAGTCGTCAGGCTTATCGCTTTCATGCCATGCGTGCTCACCCTAATATTGTTGATGTCGCAGTCAGGTCTCCCATTCCGGGTGTTGTTGAACTGTTTCCACTATTGGCGACGGGGTTGCCAGATGAAAGCATTTTAACGCTGGTGAAAAGTTTTTGTTCTGACGAAAAAATCCGCCCGTTGACTGACACTGTACATGCAAAACCTCCCGTGAAGATTGATTATACCATCAAGGCTAAACTGACCTTGTACAGTGGCGTTAATGCACCCGGTATTCAATCAGCAGCAGAACAGGCCATACAAACATGGGTAGCTGAACGAGCAACAACGTTAGGGAAAGATATTGTTCCCAGCCAAATCATCTCAACATTGTCTGTTTCTGGCGTCTATCAAGTCGTACTGGAGTCTCCTATGTTTCAGATTGTAGGTGAAAATGAATGGGCGAACTGTATCGGTATCACTGTTGTGGTCACTGGATTCGCTGATGGTTAAGTTACATCTACCACCTCCACTGGAAGCTGATATCAGTATGCGTGTATTAGGTCAGTTGGCCTCCCGTTTTGATGATATCGATTTAACCCAATTAATGGTTTATCTCATTGATACTGTTGATAGCAGCGCGTTGCATTGGCTTGCAAATCAATTCTCCCTATTTGGCGATGGCTGGGAGCTTGTCGAATCAGACAAGGCTCGCCGCACGTTACTCAAGTCAGCTATAGAATTGCATCGGTATAAAGGTACACCGTGGTCAATTCGTGAAATTATCCGTCGTTTTGGGTTTGGTGAAATTGATTTAATTGAAGGCACTGGTCAAATTAATTATGACGGTCATGCCAGCCATAACGGTAATTATGTTCATGGAGATTCAACATCCTGGGCAGATTATCGCGTCATACTTCAACAACCTATTACCAATGATCAAGCTTCGCTACTGCGTACCACACTGGCCGCGTTTGCGCCTGCACGCTGCCACCTTGCCAGCTTGGAATATCAGTCTGTATCAATTCGTTACAACAATACTGTCAATTATGACGGTAGTTACAATTATGGGAGCAGTTAAAATGGCTAATTTACCGGAAACCCCACAGTGGTCAGAGGGAGTGTATCAGATAGAAACCTCAGACCCCGTGTTAGGCGGGCCTGATGGTATTTCCAATCGGCAGGCTAAACAGTTGGTCAACCGCACAAGCTATCTTAAACAGAAACTAGAACAAAATGGGAATGAGTTGAGGGAACATTCTGAGGTGCAAGACCCACATACTCAATATGCACCGAAAGCCAGTCCCATTTTCACAGGAACGCCAATTGCCCCCACACCTGCTAAAAACGCTAATAATACTCAGATTGCAACAACAGCATTTGTGCAATCACTGACGAATACGGCGAATCAAAGTGCTGTAGCTGCAAATAACAACGCTAATAGCCGAGTACCATCTATTCGTAAAGTGAATGGAAAAGCGTTGTCATCTGATATTTCATTAAATGCCGGGGATGTGGGAAGTTATACTAAATCTGAGAGCGATAATACTTTCTTGTGCATTTCTAGCGATAAAACTGCAACCGTTGGTAGTTTATTGATTGATAGTAAAACGCCTTTTCCTGAGCTGCGTTTCAAATCGAAAGATGGGTATGTGGTAGGAATTAATGGTTCGGAAGGAAAATTGTTACATGTTTATTCTAACGATCCGAGCAATCAGCGACGTTATAATATATTAATACCTGAGCGAAGCGGTACACTCGCATTACAAAATGCAGCTATAAAATCTGAAAATGGCTGGTGGCAATGTGGGGATACGGGAATCATTATTCAATGGGTTAAAGTGGCATCAAACCAACAGTCATGGGTAAAAATCAATTATCCAATTTCTTTTAAAAATCAGTTTATTGGCTATGTCGCAAGCATGTCGAGTATAAATACATCAACAGGTCACACATTAGTACGTAATGCAACATTATCGACGTTTGAATATCAGGCTGGCACTCCCAACAACAATGAGAATCCAAGCAAAGTTGTTCATATATTATTTTGGGGGGTATAAATGGTTTATTTCTCCAGAAAAGAAGGCGCTTTTTATAGTGAAGCTCATGAAGAATGCATTGAAATAACAGCAGAGAAACACAATGAATTACTTACAGGGCAGTCACACGGTTTGTCAATTGTTAGTAATAAAGAGGGTTATCCAGTGCTTACTGAACGCGCTCCGTCCGTTTATCATAAATACGATGGTGAAAAGTGGATAATATCAGAAAGCAGTGTGATAAAACTCAGGCAGGAACAACAGCAACAAGCAGAACATAAGAAACAGCAACTTATGTTCACTGTAAGTAAACAGATAGCTCCGTTACAAGATGCGGTAGATTTGGGGATGGCGAGTGATGAGGAAAACTCTCGGTTGACCGCTTTGAAAAAATATAGGGTATTGCTAAACCGTGTTGATGCTAGCTTAGCGCCAGATATTTATTGGCCTGAAAAACCCAGAATTACGGAATAAGGGATTAATGGCCCTATTCTTATTTCTGATACGGTAACCAATTCCGTGCAGTTACGGACTATATCGGGGATGATTCCAAAGCAGTATAAGATGTACGTGGATGGCATCCACTTGTAGATCATGGGATTACAAGTGGAAGCGATTAGCATAATGAGCGCTTAGGCTATTTCAGAGTTAAAGGCTGCGTAGCTGAGTTTCTTTATTGGTTTTCTGATACAGAGTAAATAACATCGGCAATAGTGAGCTGATAGCAACCAGACAATGGCCTAACTGACAAAGACTTTCTGGGGTGAATTCTACCACGTCATTAGCGGCAAAAGTAATAAGAGTATCTCCCAGAAAATGTAACCCATGACAGAGCCCAGCACTGTTAGCTTCGCAGGCTTCTTCCAGTAGTTCAATATCTTGCTCACTCATATCCGCCGTATCCAGTACTGACACAACATTCGCCATGTCGGAATAGAAGATATCGCAGTAGTTCTCAATGTCCGAAGTATTCTTAATATTCTTAGTATTAAGCATGGTTCAGTTCCCCTAGTGGTTTGCATGAGGCAAATACCAAAGGAAAGCCTGCTAGCAGAGTACAAACTTCTATTTCCGTGGTAGCTAATATTGAAATCATGCGTAATGGGGGAAGTTTGATTATCAGTCGGTTAGAACGGGCGTTAATAAATATATAGGGCTTTGAATGTGCGCGTATGTTACTATTAGCGTTAGCCATAGCATTAGCTCCAATAATGTTGTGGTCAGAAGCCCGGTTAGTGGTGAGACACTACCGGGCTCCGTTGTTTTTGAAACCCTTTGAATATACACTGGTGTATACAATATACATTAAATCATGGGGTATATACCTTGTCAATGCCAAATAAAAGATCTCCTCAATTTCCGATGAGATTAACAGAGGAATTTCGTCTCCAGCTTGAAGCGGAAATGAAGAAAGATGGTGATACGTCTTTGGCAACATGGATAAAACGAATTTTGCGTAAAGAGCTGCTGGCACGTGGTATTGAACCGAAAGGTTGAATCATTTTGAAATACCAAGAGGCACCCATTCTAAGTGCCTCTTATTTTAAATTATCCTAATAACTTTAATATGCGCGTCTTAACCTACCGTAATCTGAACAGGTTTCCCTATACGGGTTAACATATTAACCAATGCGTCAATGGTGAATTTATTTACTTTTTTATTCACAACATCAGATACTCTTGGACGAGAAATGTGCAATACTGTTGCTACATCAGTTTTTTTTATTTTTTTATCTACAATCCATAGGGTAATTTCTCCTATTAACCGTTCTTTGATTTGCAGTGTGTTTTCTATTTCTCGTAAAGAAGTTGTATGAAGTTGCTGAGCTTCTTGCTCAGTAAAACCTAATTCAGAAAATATATTATGTCCGGCTGGAGTTGCCCTACGAATTTCAGTGTCAATTTTAGTGGTCATTTGATATTTCTCCGTTGCTGGATAACTGCGTTGTATCGCACTTTAGCGATATCCTTGTCCTGTTTATTCGTTTGTTGAGTTTTCTTCTGAAAACTATGTAATACGTAAATAGCTTCATCAAATTTAGCAACATACATAATGCGATAAATACCTGTACTGTCTCTTAGCCGTATTTCTTTTACGCCAAAACCGATGTCAGAAAAGGGTTTCCAGTCTTCAGGATCTATTCCACGCTGTATTCTGTGAAGCTGATAGCCTGCGTCTTTACGTGTGTCTATAGGAAAGGCTAACAAGTCTTCATAAGAAGAACCAATCCAGGCAATTTCTTTCTCTGTACCGCTCCTGATTTTCGTCATAGTTTTCCTTCCTTATTTAATTGTATGCAATGCTGAAATCATGTGTAATGGGCGAAGTTCGATTATCAATCGATAAGAAAGGTACGTTATAAATGTATAGCGTTTTGAATGCGTGCGTATGTTACTATTAGCGTTAGCCATAGCATTAGCTCCAATAATGTTGTGGTTAGAAACCCGATTAGTGGTGAGACACTACCAAGCTCCGTTGTTTTTGAAACTCTTTGAATATACACTGGTATATACAGTAGCATTAAATCATAGGGTATATACCTTGTCAATACAAAATAAAAGATCTCCTCAATTTCCTATGAGGTTAACAGAGGAATTTCGTCTCCAGCTTGAAGCAGAAATGAAGAAAGATGGTGATACATCTTTAGCAACATGGATAAAACGAATTTTGCGCAAAGAGCTGCTGGCACGTGGTATTGAACCGAAAGGTTGAATCATTTTGAAATACCAAGAGGCACCTATTCTAAGTGCCTCCTATTTTGAATTGTTAATATATGTGCTTTAACCCACCGTAATCTGAACAGGTTTCCCTATACGGATTAACATATTAACCAATGCGTCAATGGTGAATTTATTTACTTTTTTATTCACAACGTCAGACACTCTTGGACGAGAAATGTGTAACATCTCTGCTACTTCAGCTTGTTTCATTTTTTCATCCACAATCCATAAAGTAATTTCTTCCATTAACCGTTCTTTAATTTGCAGTGTGTTTTCTATTTCTTGTAAAGAAGTTGTATGAAGTTGTTGAGCCTCTTGCTCAGTAAAACCTAATTCAGAAAATATATTACGTCCGGCTGGAGTTACCCTACGAATTTCAGTGTCAATTTTAGTGGTCATTTGATATTTCCCCGATGCTGGATAACTACGTTGTATCGCACTTTAGCGATATCCTTGTCCTGTTTATTCGTTTGTTAAGTTTTCTTCTAAAAACTATGTAATATGTAAAATAGCTTCATCAAATTTAACAATATACATAATACGATAAATACCTGTACTGTCTCTTAGCCGCATTTCTTTTACACCAGAACCGATGCCAAAAAAGGGTTTCCAGTCTTCAGGATCTATTCCATGCTGTATTCTATGAAACTGATAGCCTGCGTCTTTACGTGCGATCTGTAAGGAAAGGCTAACAAATCTTCACAAGAAGGGCCAATACAGACAATTTCTTTCTCTAGTACCGCTCCTGATTTTTATCATAGTTTCCTTCCTTATTTGGATGTATAAAATTTTATACCATTCCGTAAAAAATTGCAAATGCAGAATTGAAGGAGTTTGAAGCCTGACGAGGAGAAAATGTACGATAGGTATGTTCAGGCCGCTGACAAACTTGGCTATTTCAAACATTACATTGAGATGACTGGTAGCAAGTCGCGTCTCGATATCAAGTTGCCCAACGGTTCGTACTACAGATTCAGAGGAAAAATGGGTAAATTGGATAAACTACAGTCATATCTATAACGATTAGTTATGTAAAAACTTTTCAATAGATGAAACGCAATTACCGCTTCATTTATTGCGCGAATGAGGGAAATTTATCGCGCGCGGCATCATTCTCAGGGCAGCAGGTTGATTGTGTACTACTCACCACTATAATTCAATACTCGTGATTAATAAGGTAACGAGTGCTACGACCACCAGCACCAGTACTTTCTAAACAACCTAGCTCAACCAAATGTGTCAGGTGTCTGGTTGCAGTGGCGCGACTGACCTTCGCTACCTTTTGATATTGGCTGCTACTAATGCCTTGCTCAAAATTGCCATCCAGCATACGGTTTAGCACCTTCGTTTGCTCTGCTGTAAGTTGAATCTGGTCTATCCGGCGCCAAAATTTAGCTTTTTGCACAACCTGATTAATTTCTTTCAATTTATTTGTTAAGGTCTCATTCAGTATTTTCAAAAACCAAACCAACCAATCAGTAATATCCAAACCGCCACGTTGAGTACTTTCAAGGATTTCGTAATACGCTTTACGATGATGACAAATACTTACCGACATTGCATAGAAACGAATTGAACGGTTTTCGGCTTGGGCAAGTGCAAGGTCTGTTAAAAATCGGGTAATGCGCCCGTTTCCGTCGTCTAAAGGATGGATTGTTACAAACCATAAATGGACAATTGCTGCTCTGATGATGGGATCGAGACTAGTATCTGTTCTGGATTGATTGAACCACGTTATAAATTGGGGTACTTCATCGACCATTTTTTCTGGTGGTGGTGCCTCAAGGTGAACGGTTGGCTTATCCAAACGACCGGATACCACTTCTATCATCCCTTCGCGTAATTTGCCTCCTTGTATCGGATTGAACAGGGTATAGCTTTCGGGGAATATCAACTGATGCCACTTGAGTATGCGTTCAAGGGTTAAATCGGAGTGGTTATTTTCTATCACATCAAGAGCAACCTTTGTAATGCCGTCACTCTTTTCTACGATTGGATAAGGTTTTTCTTCCGTAATACCTAATCTGTTTGCCAATGATGAACGTATCGAAGCTGCATTCAGTCTTTCTCCTTCAATTTCACTTGAATAGAGTATGCTAGATAGAAGGCTATCAAGTGTTGCCTGCTTGGTGTCTTCATAATCAGATTTGCCTAATAACAGTCCCTGATTGAAATGCACATCTCGCAGTAATGGTGCAATAGTATTGACATTCCAATGGAATTCCGGCCATTTCGGTTGTTCCCATATCCACATTTGCTTCACCCGTGAGTCAAATAAGGCTTCTATTCTACTCACCAAATGAGGCGAATAGTAATGTTATTTGACTCTTTCTGGGCTTTTTGCCTTGTATCTTGGCCGACATTGGGTGAGTTTTTACCAATCACAAATGTCGAGTAATAAACCCGTTGGAAACCAATTCAGTGCGATTAGTCACTTTTGTTTTGGCAAAGATATTGCGCAGGTGGGTTTTGACGGTAGATAGGGAAATATTAAGTATCTGTGCAATACGTTTGTTACTTGATCCTTCTCTTATTAAATTAATAATTTCTTGCTCTTTAGCTGTCAAAATAGTGGGGGTTTCAGGAAGCAAGTCTCTGACAGCTAATTCAATTAATGGCAGAATAGCACTGAGGCGGTTAAAGTCTTTTGGTGTAAATGGGGTATCTCGTAATAAAGAGACGCCGGCAATAATTCGGTTGTGTTGACGGATAAATATTTCGGCGATGTCCTGTATATTATTTGGCTGCATAAATTCATGATAATATTTGTTATGTTTAGTTAGTGTTTTCTGATCCATGCCAACCATATTGATATCATTTTGTTGATAATTAGCCGGTTTTAATGGATCTAAGTGCTGAAAATGAGTCAGATAATTCTGGTGAGTTTCGTCGGAAATACCATATAGAATGTAATTCTCAGGGCGTAATTCATTATTCACCAAATAGAATGCTGCGGCTGAGATAGGAATCAGATGCGCAATGGTGTTTAAGCAGCTGTGGATTAGAGCATTTTCACGGCTATTCGGTAGTACAGTAGACAAGAAAGTTCTCCCTTTAGAATAATGTCTAACTGGATAAATCAATTCTGACGATTAATCAAATGCTAATTAAAATCCAGAGTCAACACAAAATAAACATATTAATAACGTGATATAGATTGCAATAATTGAAATTTCTCACCGTGATGATCACCTGTTGAGAATAGAGGTTTTGGTATATATCTGAAATAATTTCTTAATGCATTGATTAAGTAATCTATTTTTTATTGATTGATATTTAAGTGATTATTTTTGATTTTTGTTTTTTTCTGGTATTTTTCGTCACACCTTTTCGGCTATGAATCCCCCTTTAGGTATCGTTCTTTAGGACGATAGCCGGTATTCCGTTTCACTTTCTATAGTGTATTTATCCTCAATAAAGTTTACAAAAAATTCACAAATAAATCGCTGTGAGCGTTATTTCTATGACCGGAAGTAAAAGGGAAGATAAATGAAGATGTCAACACGACTGACTTCGCATATTGAAAAGGGAGTGGTGGGGTTTCCTACCACACTGGCAAGTTCTGTCGGGGTGATCATGGCAAGCCCGGTTATTCTGACCGTGACCAGTGGCTTTGGGATTGGCGGTGACACTTTCGTACTGGCAATGCTGATCAGTTTTATCATGATGCAGGCCCAAGTGACGACGTTTGCTGAGGCGGCAGCTATTTTGCCTACCTCCGGCTCTGTCTATGATTATATCTCTTGTGGCATGGGACGGTTCTGGGCAATTACCGGCGCACTTTCGGCTTATTTGATTGTTCATATTTTTGCGGGTACAGCAGAAACGATCCTCTCCGGTATTATGGCATTGGTGAATTTTGACAGCCTTAATACGATGGTGGAAAGTCATAACGCTTCATGGATGGTTGGTGTTGGGCTTGTTATTACGTTCGGATTACTTAATGCGTTGGGTATTGAAGCGTTCGGTAAAGTCGAAATTGTGCTGACATTCTGCATGTGGAGTACTTTGGTTATTTTCAGTATTTGCGGATTATTAATGCCATTTGCTGTGCCGCTGGAGAGTTGGTTTGGTGAAGGGCTTAATCTCGGCGATCCCTTGGCGGTGCTGAGTTTAGTAGGAATGGCAATGTTTATGTTTGTCGGCTGTGAACTAGTGACGCCAATGGCGCCGGAAATTAAAAATTCTGCCAAAGTTTTGCCGCGAGCAATGGTGACGGGCCTGTGTGGGGTGGCGTTCTGTATGGGTCTATATGGAGCGTCAATCAGCCATCAGGTAGAAAATGTGCTGGTGGATGTAGAAAATAACGTTCGCTTACTGGAAACACCAATGGCCATTCCTGCTTTTGCCGGCCAGGTGATGGGGGATTTTGGTAAATATTGGATTGGTATCGGGTTATTACTGGCGGGAGCGGCAACAATTAATACCCTGATGGCGGCGGTACCGCGTATTCTCTATGGTATGGCATTGGATGGCGCATTACCGCGTATTTTTGCTTATTTACATCCACGTTTTAAAACGCCAATATTTGGGATTTTGGTTGCGGTAATGCTCCCCTGTTTACATACCTTTATTATTCAGGGTGACTTGAACCGGATTATGCCTTTGGTATTAGCAGCGGTATGTGCCTGGTGTGTCGCTTATTTGCTGGTGACATGTTCTGTGATATTGCTGCGTATCCGCAGACCTGATTTACATCGTGCTTATAAATCCCCTTTTTTCCCATTACCTCAAATTGTCTCTAGTGTAGGAATTATTTTGGCGATCATTCACATTACACCTCCGGGAATGAATCCCGGTGATGTGTATATTCCATTCGCCATCATGTTGGGCTTGACCGCCAGCTATGCCCTGTTTTGGACGCTCTGTGTGCAACGGGTGAATCCGTTTAAACCCGTACCCGTTGAACAGGTACTTTCACATACTTTCACTAAGGGTGAATTGCCGGAGGTACAACTTGAGCCACTTCGTTCCCTTAATTGATGGTATTTGGCGGCGGTTAAATAAACCCCGCTATCCTACTGGCTATCAGGCAGGTATAACGCTAAGCCGGTTGAAACAGAATTTATCGCCTTATTGTTGTGAGCGTTTATCAGCAGAAAGTTTGCAAGTGACATTACCTGATGGATTGCAGATTGAAGTTTGTGAAAAGCCGAAGACGCTGTTTCTGGCTTATATTGTCAGTTGTTGTTTTCGTTTGCAGGGAATCACGTCACTCAAGGAAAAAATCGTTATTAAAGCCAAGGTAAAGGGGATATTTCGGCGAAAAACCGTGACTTATTACTGTTGTCATGGTGCAGAGTTTGGGCAACAGATTATTGATTTACTTAATCAGTATCCATTAATTGGCGAAACGTTAGCGGAACTGGATTTTCGGGATCTCGTTTTGAATATTCATCAGGGGCAATGGCAATTTGAGGTGGAACATTTTGCCGCTTCTGAGGTTGTTAGTCGATTGCCGGCCAGTCGTCGTTATTTACGTTTGACTTCTGAGCAGCGCCATTTGTTGCTCAGTACGTTGCTGATGTTTAAGCAACTCATGGAAAAGATTTAATATTTTACAGCGCGAGATGTCGTTTGTTTGCTAGTAAAAATGTCGTATGTTTGCTACGCTTATCGATCATGATTTCTGGAGAGTCCCTCATGATTATTAAAGAACGTATTCAGGCGCGTTTGAAGCGATCAAAACGTTATGTGTTCATCCGTGACGACTTTAAAGATATTGCCGGTTACGATCAGGTAGGAAGGATACTGCGTAATTTAGTCAAAGAAGGTCAATTGCTGAAAGTAGGATACGGTGTTTACACCAAGGCTCGGAAAAACAGTATTACTGGGAAAATAATGCCTGCTTCTCCGGGAGGTTCTGATGCGGTTATTCTTGAAGCACTAGAGCGTTTAAAGGTGAAATACCGTTTGGATGGAGCTTCTGCTGCTTATACTGGCGGTAAATCAACACAGATTCCCGCTTATATCCAAATCAAAACCACACTCCGTTTCAAACGAGTGCTATCGGTGGGGAACAGCCGATTAAATGGATGATTTATCAGGTTTATTCGCAGATGTTGCTGATGTGCTAGGTATCGGTGCTGTTTCTATAGTGGAAAGAGATTGCTATTATGGATCGCAAATTAGACTTAAAAAAACCACCGATCTTTATTCAAGAGTCGGTGGTGATGTGAGCGTAATAGACATTTACATTGGCACAGCATTTCTCGCCATATTTAAAGTATCGATAAGCTGATCAATATCTGACTTACTGGATCTAAAGCTGGATATACAAAGGCGCAGGGCTTTTGTATTGGCAAAGGTGGTTATTGAGATCCAACATTTGTTCATCTCTAATACTTTTTCTAAGATTTTATTAACATCAAAATCCCCATTATCGCGGATGCAAATAACAGGTAACGCAGAGGGATTTAATATCTGCCAATCGTTTTTCGCCAGTTGCGATCTTAAATAATCAGCAAGATTGATCTGGTAATCGATCATATTGCTAAATCCAGTTCGGCCCAGGATAGCCAGCGGCATAAATAATTTTAAGCCGTTAAAACGTCGTGACCACTGAATAGAATGGATGTAAGGATCGGAATTAATATCATCACTGATCGGCATATAATTGGTGGAGACAGCAAAAGGTATTGTCAGAATCTGTTTATCTGCACATATAAACATGCCGGTACCCATTGGCGCGGAAAGCCATTTATGAGCATCAATGGTAATAGAATCAGCGTGTTCAATACCCTTGAGATGATGGGAATATTGCTCACTTAACAGGATTGCGCCAGCCCATGCTGCATCAATATGGAAGAATAGCTGATATTTATTTGCTACAGCAGCAAGTTCTGGCAGCGGATCAATAATACCAGCGTTTGTCGTTCCGGCGGTTCCAACAATCATGAAAGGTTTATTGCCATTCGCTATATCATTATCAATAGCTTCGGTTAAACCTGAAATATCTATTCTTCCTGTATCATCGACTGCGATTAATCTTACCGCGTTGTGCCCTAAACCAGATTGTAATGCTATTTTTAACCAGGCAAGATGGCTATCGGAAGAGATATAAAAAACAGGTTGTCCCTTTATTGACTGCAAACCCTGTTGGGCATAATCGGGAAAATGTTTTGTCAGGGCACAAATAAGTGCCGTACAATTTGCTTCTGCACCGCCAGTAGTGAATGCCCCTCCACTATTATCAGGATTAAACCCGGCGAGCACGCCAAAATATTTAATTAACTTTTCCTCTATTTCAACGCAGGCCGGGGCGTGACTCCAGACCGCTAATTGTGGATTATATAGCGCAGTGATGAAATCTGAAATCACGCCCCAGAAAGTTGATGATGGATTAAATAGCCCAAAATAATGTGGGCTGGTGACATGGACAATACCTTTTCCCATAAGGTGTAATACATCATTTAAAACCTCTGTTGGTGAAAAATTGCCATCAAAGGTGTATTTTGATAAAGCATGGTAAATATCGACTTTGGAAAGTGAAGGATTAACTGCCATTGTTGGTAATTCAGTAATATGATTGTTAATTGAATTCTTTAAAAATTCAATAATATCATTACGTTGATGCATATCAGGAAATAGTGTAGAGATGATTTCCTGGCTGATATCCCATTTGTCATTTGTACCTATCATTTAATTCTCCCCTGTAAAGATTAAATAGCGTAATCATCAGTTGTTTTGGTATTTGCTTTAATAGACTCATATATTCTTTCTGCTCTTATCGCGACCGCAGAAAAAGATTGAGCATCGCTAATGCCATGAGTTCGTTCTGAAAGGCCATTGACATAAAGATGAGCGTCACCACAATTTTTTAATTTCACTTTATAGTCATTATCGATGGTAAGCCCATCTGCAAAATCTTTTACTAAAAATTGATCGAATTTTGCCAGTAGATCAGGCAGAGGATTCTGATAATATCCTGTACCTAGTACGATAGCATCACAAATATGGGTAGTCTCTTCGCCAGTAAAAATGTCTTTAATAACAACCTGGTATTCTCCGTGAGAGTAGTTAATAGTCATCATTTCTGAATTGACCATCATGCGGAGACGCTCTTTGCCAATCACTTCATCTTCATACATAATTGAAAATAGCGATTGGCTTTCATCAACATCAATGCCTGAATAGTTGGTGCTTTTAATATGTTCGAAGAATACTTTTTTATTCTCTGGGCTTAAGGATTTAAAGTACTCAATTTTTTCCGGTAAAAATACCAGATTGGGAAATTGGCCTAGTTGTGCGATTTTAAAGCCGATTGAACGATGCAGAGAGAGAATTTCAATATCCTCTTTTTTATTGATTAAATCAGCAATCACTTCGCCGGCGCTTTGACCAGAACCAATAACTATCCATCTTTTAGGTATATTACTCTGGAAATTATTTATTTTTTCTAAATATGCTGAGGTATGAAAAACATGATCACTCAGGAATTTATCAAACATTTTGGGTGTAAATGGCGTTGAGCCACTGGATAATATCAGTTTATTGGTAATATATTCAAAGTTTTCCCCGGAGACACTAAAACCATCCAGTAACCCATTATTGATAACTGGGGATATATGAGTCACGTTTTTTCTATATTGCACATAACTTTCCATTTTATGTGCAACCCAGATCATATAATCTGACCATTCAAAGCGACTTGCGGGACGACCTAATAAGCCAAATTTGAACAAGCGATTTTTGTCTTTCAAATACATGGCAAAACTATAAGGGCTTTGTGGGTTTCTGGGAGTCACTAAATCTCGATAAACATGATGATTAATGTCTGTTCCTGGTAATAATAAATTAGGATGCCAGGCGCAAGAATCTGCTTTTTCAAGCGCTAAGAAATTATGTTGCCATTGAGAATGATGTTCAGTCTTATGTTCATCAAATACGCAAGCCAGTGCGAGGCCGGCGGGGCCAAAGCCAATACTGAGTACATCTATAAATTTTTTATTATTTGAATTCATTGTTAAGCTCTCGAATTAATAGGTAAAATATAGCGTGGCTTCATCGTGGAATTCTCATTCGTCCATAAACATAATTTAGCGGCTGAACACTCCCCTTTAATGAACTTAATGTGGCCGAGGGTTGTCTGAAATGTTTCTCTTTGCAAACGATGCAATAAGTTATCGGACGTCGCTAATTGATGAGCAATCTCCAATGCGGCAAAAGTTTCAAGAAAGAAGATATTAGGGAATTGATCGTATTGTTGGATATAGCGTTGGATACAGGATTCCAGTGGGTTAATGAATTCGACGGGAGCAAACCCGATACCGGTAATTTGTCCATTTTCCACATTTTCTGGCAAATGAAGTTGTTTGCATGCAGCATCATCAGTAAGGATGATTTTTCCATCTCTCTTTTCAGAGAAATAGCTATGAAGAAATTTTTCACTTTTATCGATGGTGCCAATGAAAATAACTTGATCGATATTGTCATTGGATTTTATCTCGGTGTCATTTCTGCCCAACATTCTGAGAATATTTTCTGCCAGATTATTACTATATTTTGAGCCATCGGTTTTTATCTCATAATAGCGATTTTCATCTTCTTTGATTAGTGCAGCGAGTGCATGGGCAATATTTTTATTATTAAAGCAAAGTCTGAATATATTGCTATTTTTTATGGTTAAAGTAGTTTCGGTTGCAGTAGGTAACATAACTGGAATATTATGGTGTGAATAGACTTCCGCCGCACCTATTGCCGCGTTACTTGAGAAATGACCGATGACCATATCGACATTGTTCTCGATATTATAGTGTGCCGCTTTAGCGCCTCCTTCAATTGAGCCATAATCTTCGCTGAAGATAAATTCAAGTGTGCTATTGTTATGTAGATCTTTAAATATCTCAATAGCACGTATGACAGTTAACGCATGTATTGATCTCTTAGGATCTAAAATGGCGGAAATGCCACAAATAAGCTTACTATTCATTTTATTTATCTTAATTGGTGAATCGTGAATAGGAAAAAGTCTGATTTTTCTGTTTGAGAAAATTAGCCGAAAGCTCAGTTGGCAATAAATTTGATGTAATAATCTCAGATACAGCTAAAGCAATTTTATATCCTATGCCACAAAAGCCCGTTGCCACAAAACATTTTTTTTCTTCATCTATAAAGTCGAGAATAGGTCGTTCATCGGGAGTATATGAATCATATCCTTTAATTATAGAGAGAATGTTTTCAGGTTGATGTTTAAAATTAGATTTTATAAGCCTTTCGCTGATATCGTTTTCAATAATATTATCATTGTATTCTATGTTTTCTGGTATCTCGGCGGCATTTCTAATCTTAGAACCTGCTTGATAGTAATATTCATTAAGTGGCACGATGTGTGTGCCGGTTTCGGTATCTATAATTGGCATATTGGTACTGTAGGGGGTACGAATATTTGCCAGAGGAATACTTTTAGCATTAACTGGCAGTTTATATGCCAGTGTTTTTGTCCATGCGCCGATAGCTAAAACAATATAGTCCGCTTCAATGGTTGAGTGAGAAAGCTGAACGATGGCTTTGCCATTTTCGGTTGTTATTGCGTGTACTTTGGTGTTTTCTAATACTAGATTCCTCGTATCTCTAACGATTTGTGCTAAATTTGAGGCGGTATTTCTAATATAGCCAAATCCGCCTTTTGGCTCAAAAAGGATAATTCGGTTGTTATGTTTGGAATAACAGCCATTGGTTAATTCGAAAGCTTTCTCGGCGGATATCAGCTCTAAAGGATAGAGGCTATCGCTATAATCCCTGATACTTGTTTTGATTAATTCAATATTCTTCTGATTGAGTTCGGCGGCATAAATAATTCCTGTCTGTTTGAACGTTTTTTTAAATATTTTTCCGACCTGACTCTCTTGCATTAGCTCGACACTTCTCCGTGTGAGCTTAGCAATTTCATGATCAGGATCATGTACGCGGAATAATGCACCGGAGAATTTAGTTGCCCCATTACCGCCAATAGTTTCTTGCTCAATGAGGGAGACATTGAGTCCTTTCAATGCCAAGTTTGCAGCAACTGTTGCGCCAACTATTCCCCCTCCTATGACAATAATTTGTGTGGTTTTATCTGCTTGCATAATCAAACACCTGGTCTTGACAAATTTAATAATGAACAGAAAGCCTCAATATCATGGTGAGTAATATATTCTTTTAATTTTTGGGATGTTTTTGGTATTATCGGTTCAGACAAAATTGTGAATAAAACCGCAAGATTTTTGTCCAAAATATTGTAATTTAATTTTGCGTTTAATAAATCTAACATTTCCATTAATTCAGCCGCAATTTCCTTAATCGAAAAATTATCGTATCTGGAATAGGTTTGCCATCTTTCGATAATTTTTGTTTCTGATTCTGATAATACGATGGGGTTGGTGATATTATCCGAATCCATTTTTTCCAGATGATCAATTATTTTAGGCAGCAGATAATTAAAGATATGATTTCGCCATGTCCAGAACTCTTCTACGACAAAGTTCTCAGAAGATTGTTCTGGCGATATAAGAGAGATATAGAACCTGACACTATCAGAACAGGCATTTTTGACGATATCTTTTACCCAAATAGCATGATTGCGGCTGGTTGAAAAATCTTTTCCATCCAGTTTTAAGAAGAAGTTGGTATAGAAAGCATGTTTAAAGCGTAATTCCTCGTTCAATAATATTTGGGCCGGGTACGCAAGAATGTGGCTATAAGAACAATCCATGCCTAAAAAATTGACCATACAAGTATTATCATCATAAATAAGGTTATAAGGATTATCCGCATCGGCATTTTTTCCGGAAAGTTCTTTCAATGTTGCTAAATATCCGGCTAACCCCATAAACCAGGTATGAATACGATGATTTTCATCAGAATGGAGCTTCAGCCCTGATTCATAGGGGCGAGTCACGCCCCACTCTTTTATACCATGCGCAAAAACTTCCTCGACCCATTCTGTTAATTGTGGCCTCATAGGAGAACTAAGAATTTTCTCTTTCAGTTTTTCGGCAATCGCCGGCAATAATAGAAATTGACGCTCAACATGCTTATAAACGACTTTTTCATTGCACCAAACGCAGCGCAAATTTGTCATTTCAGATGCGTCCGGCGCCATTGCACAGGATTCACACTGACTTGGATCTGAGCTTTCGCCACAATGGTTACATCCACCTCTGGCGAAGGCTTCATAGCCCCATTTTGCGCACTTTTCACAATAAGGTTCTAAACTCACCTTTGGTGCAATAATGCCTTGGTCTAAACAAGAGTGATAAAGCATCTTGACGGCATCTTCAAAATAGCGGTTACCGTATGACTCCAGCCAATGATCCAGTTTTATATCAATTAAGCTTAATGATTCCTGTATTTTTTCTGAATTCTCTTTCGCCAGAGCCGGTGCGCTTGTACCTGTTTCTTCCGCTTTGCGTTGTAAATAAGATTGATAATCATCTGAATAGGATATCAGGTAACACTTTTCACCTTTTAAACGTTGAGCGCGAGTAAATATATCTGCACTTAGAAATGGTCCGGCTATATGCCCAACATGCAGATCGCCATTTGGCGTTGGTGGTGTGATGGTGACAATATATTTATTCATTATTAAACCTGCTTTAACCTGGTAAGAAAATTCAATGCACTTTCCTTGTCCCACCATATGGTATAAAAGTGGAAATCTTCCTGAGTGTTATTTATTACATGATGTTCAGAGTCTAACGGAATAAGAATTAAATCCCCTTTGGCGACCGGGAAGTCTTCATCATTTATTCTTATAATGGCATTACCTTGGATAACAATAAATAATTCATATTCATTGTGGGAATGGTGGAAACTTTTAGTTTCTGGTCGTACAATACACCATGCACCACCAAATGGCGCATTTAGCCCCTCCCACGGCAACAGCCTTGAACCGTCTAGATCATATTCATGAACCATTGAATTCCAATCCATTTTTCGAATAATAGTCATTGCACACCTTCCTCTAACAGTTGAAATTCATTCATATAGGCTAAAAATGTATTTCGAAGAATCTCTGTGGCTTCTTCAATGGTATCACTACTAACATTGAGTGGCGGAAGAATGCGTAATACCGTATCGTTTCTTCCACCTAACTCTGTTATTAGCCCTTTATTTAAAGCGATTTTTTGAATATGTTTGGCTGTTATTTCACATGCTTTACCTGTTCTGGCGTTAAGAATTTCAACACCGAGCATTAAGCCTTTGCCACGAATTTCACCAATGATATTAAAGTCATTTTTCAATTCGGAAAGATGGTTTTTGATTTGTATTGATCTCTGCTTAACGTTCTCCAGTAAATTATCACGCTTTATTATTTCAATGGCTTTTGCACCGGAGGCGAATGCCAGTTGATTTCCTCTAAAGGTGCCAATGTGAATACCCGGCGTCCAGTTATTGAAATCTTTCTTATAGAACATCAGGGAAGAGGGTAATCCGATTCCACTGGTGCCTTTTGAGGTAACAAATATATCAGGCTCAATACTATACTGTTCAAAAGCATACCAGGTTCCGGTCCTGCCGCAGCCAGTTTGAATTTCGTCAATAATAACCGGAATAGAATGGGCTTTTGAGACACGGATAATACTGTCTACGAATGATTTTTGTGCGGGATAAACGCCACCTTCACCTTGAATAAGTTCCAGAATGATTGCGGCAATATTCCCTAATCCAGAATTTGCATCATTTAAGGCGGATTCAAGATATAACCCGGCATCAATGTGATCTGAATTGAGTACCCAACTTTCTGAGGATTGAGATTCTGAACCATAGGGAAAGAAATGGACGCCAGGCATTCTTCCTAATATATTTTTCTTCATACTTCTATTGCCAGTAACGGCAATGGCGCCATTAGTACATCCATGATAGCCGCCTCTGAAACTAATAATTTCTTCAGCTCCGGTGGATATTTTTGCCAGCTTAATGGCGGCTTCAATGGCATCCGCACCTGTTGGTCCACAAAAATGTATTTTATATTTGTTGCGCAGGTTTTCAGGTAACATACATAAATGCGCTTCGGTAAAAAATTCTTTGGCGGGCGTGGGGAAATCCAAGCCCAGGCAGAGTTTTGATACTTGCGCATTAACTTCGGCAATTAATTCAGGATGAGAGTGCCCCAATGGTAAAGAGCCTGCGCCGGATAAAAAATCGATAAATACATTGCCATCGATATCCTGAACATAACAGCCGTCGCCTTTCTCTAATGAAAACTGAATCCTTTTAGGGTATGACACAGCGCTTGATTCTTGCTCTAATTGTTTTTCCAACGCGACTTTTGAAAATGGGCCTGGTATTGTGGTGTGAATATTAACTTTATTCATTTTAAGCCTCGATTTTATTTTTATTATGAATAGATTTTTGAGTTTTTATATTTTTTTCAATAGAGTCAATAATGTGCTTAGATCTAATAGAAACTAAGCTCAATGATCCAGCATCACCTAAACCGTGTGAAGATTCACATAATCCGTTTAGATAAATGCCTATATTGGTAGAATGAATCAGATTTATCTTGTAATCCCTATTTATTATGATTCCGTTATGGTTATTTTTACTCATTAATGGATAGAGTTCTGCAAGAAGAGGAGGACAGATTTCCTGATATTCTTCTATGCCAATGTCTTTAAAACCTGTGGCGGAGACAACCATATCGACATCTATTTGATATGTTTCTTCTAACCCATGATTTTTTACTATCTGTAATGAAACAATGGAATCTTTCACGCTAGATTCAACAATATCTGCTGAATTATGAATTTTTATCTTATGCTGACCAAAATATTTATCTCTATAGATAGTCCGATAAAGTTCGTCGAGAACATCACCATCGGAAGCAGAGTAGTTTGTCAGATTTAGATCTCTTTTTAATCTCGCTTTATGTTCCTCTTTACTGTTGAAAAATGTATCTACAAATTCAGGAAAATAAACTTCGCCTGTAAATGGAGAGGTATCTTTAAGCCGGTAACCAAATTTCCTTGATACACCGTGAATTTCAAGGTGAGGAAATTTTTCTGCTAAAAATATCATTATTTCGATGGCAGATTGACTGCCTCCGACGACAGCAATACTTTTTATTTTTCCGCTGGAAATATTACCGATAATTTTGTTGAATTCTGCACCATGAATTAAATGGTCATGGCCAAGTTGTCGAAGAGATAAAGGAATATAAGGTGTTCTTCCTGTTCCGACGACCAGATTTTTACATTGATAGGTTTCTCCTCCGTTTGTTTGGACTTCAATGATTTTATTTTCTCCATGATAATTATCAATAATTTTAACGGATGTTATTGATGTTGAATAGCGAACGACTTTATCAAAATGTTTGGCCGCCCATTTGATATAATCACGGTATTCATAACGATATGGAAAATATAACCCTAAGTTTAAATGTTCAAATAACCTGTTATTTTCAAACAGGTAATTGATGAATGAATAGTGACTTTTCGGGTTTCTTGGCGTCGCAAGATCCCGTAAGGGGTGGTTTTGAATATCAGAATTTGCTAATAACAACCCGGCTTGCCATTCGCATGATGGCTCTTTTTCAAAGAACAACACTTTTTTGTTGGGTGATTCTTCCTCCAATGTTATGGCTAATGAGATATTGGATGGCCCAAATCCTACGCCTATAATATCGTATTCCACCTGGTTCATGTAAACTTCCTTAAATATTTAAATTTTTATTAGTAATAATTTTTTTATTTTTTTAAACAAAAGCTGGTAATACTTCTTCGCCGATTTCTTGAATAACCTCTTTAGAGGGCCTTTTGCCATATTGAATTCCAAGAGCCGCGTGATTAACCCCGACTTCTTGCCACTCTTCCAACAATTCAATCAGTCCCAGTCGACCGGTTTTCAGGATAAACCCGCCATTCGTGGGTGTTCTGGGATAATGTTTATCCTCAACTAAATCAATCCATTCATTAGTTAAGTGCGGTTTGAACATATTTCCCGGGATATTTTGTCTAAATTCGCTAATATTCTTACCGAGTCTGGCGACGCCCTCTTTATTATGGGTTTGAATAGGATAGGTAAACCATCCATCCGAATTTTCCGCGATCCATTTGATATCTTGTTGCCCACGCCCGGTGACTATCAGAGGGATAAAATCATTGACCGCTTTGGGTATTAGGCGTAGATTCCCATCAATATAACCTAATGGGCTGTTAATGGTGCGATGGTTGTTATCTAACAGCGCTCTGAACATATTGATTGATTCGACAAACCGCATCCCTTTTTCATTATAAGGTATGTTGTAGGCAGGAAATTCTGACATTCTGTCTCCTGCGGCGACACCCAGTATTAATCGGCCATTTGATAATTGATCAATAGACGTTGCTTTCTTAGCTAAATCAATGGGGTGTCGCAATGTAAATATGGCGCTGCCGAAACCGATGGCGATTTTACTGGTTAATGCGGCTAGCCAGGCGGCATAGATAAATGGATCGAAGCCTTGGCCGATGTCGCCAAAATTGGGATCGAACAGCGGAATATCTCTCAGCCAAATGGCGGAAAAATTTTGTTGTTCGATTTCACGAATAAGATCGATTTCAGGTGTAATATCAGATTCTTGGTTTAATGCTCTGAGAGGTAAAAACATGCCGATACTGATTTTATTCTCTTTGAACAAATTGGTATACGTCTTATGCTTTGAATAATTGAACATGACAAATCCTCAATGTTATTTTAACTTTTAGCTAACTTGAATAATTATTTCAGTTATGAATAATTATCAAGAAACTAGCATTAAAAGTAAGTGAATTAAAGCTATATTATTTAAACGGTTACCGTAGTTTTTCTAAATTTGCGTGTCTTATTCTGTTTACATTTACTATTTTTTCACAAAGGGATTGAAGTTCAGTTTTATATATTGATATCTGTAGTTAGCATGGTAGTATCTTTGTCATATAGAGGATATACAGTGCACACTGGAGAATAAATATGAGCTCTATTTTGCCTCTGTTAGCTCTGAGGGCTTTTACTGAAGTTGGTCGGCGGGGAAGCGTTAAAGCTGCGGCGGCTGCAATGGGTGTATCACCTGGGGCGGTCAGCCAACAGATTCGTATTTTGGAAGATAGAATTGGTTTTGCGCTGTTTTTAAGAACGGCTAAAGGGATAAAGCTTACCGCTAAAGCCGGTCGAGTTTATGAGACATTATTACTTTCGTTTGACAATATCGATAAATCGATTAAGTCTCTTAAGGCCATGCAGTTCGAACATAAAGTTTCTATAAATACGACTTCGTCATTCGCTGCATCCTGGCTTATTCCCAGATTAAGAGATTTCAATAAGAAATATCCTAATATTGAAGTAAATATAGAAGCTTCTAATGAATTGGTCGATCTGAAAAGAAGTTCTACTGATATTGCTGTGCGGCATGGGCTTGGTAATTACCCAGGTTTAATCTCTACCAGATTAATTGCGCCGGTATTAATTCCAGTGGGTACGCCGGAACTTTTAGAATCGGGGCCGCCGATAAAAAATGTTGAAGATTGTCTGAGTTATCCTTTATTACAGGATTCAGATCGATCTGATTGGCATTTGTGGTTAAAAGTGCACGGAATTAACGAAGAGACGAAAGCAAGACAGGGCTCCAGTTTCGAAGATGATTTTTTACTGGCTCGCGCCGCTTTAACCGGTCAGGGTTTAGCATTGGTGCCCGAATTTTGCGTTGAAGAGGAATTGCATTCCGGCCGGCTTAAAATAGCACTAGAAAAGAAATGGCCTTCCCGATTTGCTTATTATGCGGTGACATTACCAGAAACCCTGTTTCGACCTGAAATTGTTAATATTATTGATTGGCTTGTCGAGCAGTCTGCTCTGTCTGATGACTGCGTGGAACCATGTTCATTGGCTTGTAACTAATTTGAATTGTTGTGATATGTCACTGTGGTTTTCTACTATTAATTGACCGCAAGAAGATCAATGGCTTTCTTGCGTACTTTGATGTTCACTTCCTTTACCGACAACGCAATAAATCAATAAAATTTATTTATGCGTGTAGAAAGGGACACCGTGATATTTATTTTAAATTTCTGAAAATTGATGATATTTTCATTTATTTATCAGTATAGAGAGAAATTAAATTTTGATTCTCTATAACAGGGCAATATTTTAAATGCGAGTGATATTTTAGCAATTAAATTATTAAGCATTTGTCTTGAGGGGAGATATAGCGAGATGATCTACTTGTACACTGATAGTTCTCCAAATGGATATAAGATTACAATTGCTTTGGAAGAATTGGGATTGCCATATGTATTAAAGCATGTGCGAATTGATCAGGGTGAAAATAGACAGTCTGAGTTTTTACAGTTAAATCCCCACGGGCGTATACCTGTACTTGTTGATGAAAGTACGGATGTAACGCTTTTTGAATCGTCGGCGATTCTGCTTTATCTGGCTTCTAAAACTAACCAATTATTGCCGGAAGAATTTAAAAGCCGTTGGGAGGCGATTATGTGGTTAACGTTTCATTCTTCCAGCGTCGGGCCGATATTGGGACAACGGGTTCATTTTGAAATATTCGCGACTGAAAAAAATCATACGGCTATACAGCGCTATCGTCGCTTAACGGAAGAGGCTTTCTCTACGCTGAATAAACGGCTTAGTGATCGTCCCTTTTTGGCCGGAGATGAATATTCCATTGCTGATATTGCCAATTTTGGCTGGACCCATATTGCCAGAATTATTGATTTTGATTTTAGTCACCATGAATATCTAAGTGCATGGCATGAACGTATTGCCTTAAGGCCCGCCGTGCAACGTGGGATTATAATACCGGAGCCGGCGACCGGTCCTTAATGAGTTGATGGTTAAGAGAGAGATCACAGATACTCAGGCAAATTTACTGAAATCTTTTATTGGATCTTTGTTATTCAATCTATATTGACTATGCGGAAAATAAAAATGTTAGGTAGAAGCTCTGACCATGTTTCTTCTGGTATTACTGGAATGATGACTCATCTGGAAGTATTTGAGGAATATTCCAAGGACAGGGCTGAGGCGTTAAAAAATTACTATTCATATGTCCGCGATAACGATATTTATTTGGCTTTCACATTAATCAATCCGCAAGGTGATCGATCCAAAACACCCAGTGAGCATGTAAAAAACGTATTTTATACTCTTGGTGTATTGGAAGAAAAACCGCAAGGAATAATTGTTCGTGATGAGTACTATATTCCCAATCGATTACAACTATATGCTTGCCAGGTCTTATTACAATCAACTTATCCAAAGGTGATAGAAAACATCAGAAAACTCTCAGGGGGTGGTGTGATTATGTTACCGTCAAGCTATATTGACTTAGCAAATCCAGAAATTCGTGACTTGATAGAAAAAACGCAATATTCAACTTTGTTGGCACCCATTGAACGAGTAAAATTACTGAAATTAGTGTGGGATGCTATTGGTTCTGAGTTTGCATCACGTCATACTCAATATGAAATGTTTTATTCAGGTGCGCCTTTTATTGCTTTGTCTCGTGTTTATGAAAAATATGATTGGGATTTTGCTAAAAGTATGAGCAGAGGGATTTTAGACTCTATTGATGTGAGTTGAATTCTGTATTTAATTCGAATTCAGTTAATCAGTTTTATTTTTATCGAATGTGAAGAAGCGGGATAGATTATATCCCGTTTTTTGTTATTTAATCGTTTAAAAGATGAGGTGACTTGATTGATAGCATATTGAAATATTAAATTTTTTATGTGTCCATCTATAAATTATTTCATCTTGTTAGAGAGTTATTTTGCTGAAATATTTTGACATATTTATATCTTGTTTTTGAAAGTTAATACACAAATTATTCTATTAATAATAGTAATTGTTCTTATGCTTAAATAAAAATTTAGTGCATGATTTGCCGCGTCAAAAAATCGAATACCAACAATCAACAGTCAAAAAAGAGAATAAAATGAAAGTAAACATAATGATATGTGCTCTTATGGCTTCCTTTAATGTCTTTGCCTCTCAGTGCCACAAAATAAACTTTCAGGAAGATCAGCAAATAATAACCGGGAATTTTAATTCTCAAGGGGGAGCGTGTATTGAGTTTAATATTCAGCCTGAACATTATGTACGTGGATCGGCATTGGGTATGCGGAAGTTAGTCGCGCAGAAGGGTAATCAACAACATATTCGTACGCTTTTCACTGATAACCCGGTGGATGCTCGTCAGTCAATTGGCTTTACTGTTCCTCTGGCGGGAAAATACCGGTTGGCAGCTAGGGGCAACGCAGGAGAACCGTGGCAGCTTACATTGTCATTTCCATCTTATACTCCCAAGGATAATGATTATAGGCAGCAGCCAGAAAGCCTGCGTCTGAAACAACTTCAAACTGAAATTGCACAAGGAAAAGGCCCCGATGCCTTCTGGCGGGAAATAACTCGCAAGGGTGCGCCGTTGATTGAAGATTATGATGATAAAAATAAGCGCGTCACTTTCCTGTGGCGCGGCGCAAAAGCGAATGTCTTTATTCTGGGTGCACCGAGTGGCGATCATGATCCGATGTCACATTTAGCAGGTACTGATGTTTGGTTTCGTAGCTATATCGTTCCGTCAGACACCTTGATGCAATATAAATTGGCCCCGGATTTGCCGCGGATTGAAGGCTCGGCTGACGAACAGCGTAGGTCGATTTTGATTACTGCACAGGCCGATCCATTGAATAAAAATGTAGTACCGGTTGTATCCGAAGATGTGTTTAATCATGATTCATTGCTGGCATTAAGGCCGACTCTGTGTGATATCGCACAATTCAAGCAATTACCTTTTCAGGGAGCGACTAAACTTCATCAGCTTGAGAGCAGGATTTTAGGTAATAGTCGGGAAATTGCGATTTATCAACCGGTTACTCCGATGAAACAGCCTGCTATGTTGGTGCTATTTGATGGGCGGATTTACCGCAAACAGTATTATATTGATAGATTTTTCGATTCCCTGATTGAACAGGGCAAGATCCCGCCTATGTATGTGGTGTTTATTGATAGCTTGGATAGTGTACGTCGAGGTCAGGAATTACCACCTAATCCTAATTTTGCTGAATTCATGGCGAGTGAGTTGATGCCGTGGCTGGCGGCTCAGGGTATTAAAGCGCCGGCAGAACGCACCATTATTTCAGGTTCCAGTTATGGTGGATTAGCATCTGCATGGGTGGCATTTAATCATCCTGAGTTGTTTGGCAATGTTCTCAGTATGTCTGGTTCATATTGGTGGGCTCCTCAGGGAGAAAAGCCTGAATGGTTAATCCGTGAATTTGCCAAAGCAGAGAAAAAACCCTTGCGTTTTTACTTACAGGCGGGATTGTTCGAAACCCATGTGGGGGAATTGGAGGGCATTTTATATAATAATCGCCGCATGAAAGAGACATTATTACAGAAAGGTTATCCAGTTGAATCCAGTGAGGTTTCTAGTGGCCACAATTATATTTCGTGGTGTGAAACCTTGTACCATGGAACCCGATCATTGGTGGCGAAATGGTGAGTTAATTCTATTTTCTTCACATAATTGTCACATAGTTTATTTAGTATCCCTTTATCAGATAACGATGATTTTTATTCCGATTGCGTTTTAATAAGGAAACCTTAATGTCGAACAAGTATACGAAAAGTTTGGTTGTAGTCATGGTCTCAGCCTTAATTTCAGGTGTCAGCTTACCGGTATTGGCGACTGATGATCAAAATGCTAATCAAATTATGGCGGAAGGTCGGGCGGTGAAAGGTAATATTACGGAATTTGGTGGGGCTCGCCGTATGACTCAAAACCAGACTGAGGCATTAAAAGCAGCGATAAATAACCATAAAGCTAAGAACGTTATTTTGTTTATTGGTGATGGTATGGGGGATTCTGAGATTACTATTGCTCGTAACTATGCGGAAGGCGCGGGTGGGTTTTTCAAAGGAATTGATGCTTTGCCATTTACTGGTCAATACACTCACTATTCTCTGGATAAAAAGAGTCGTAAACCCAACTATGCGACTGACTCAGCGGCTTCTGCCACCGCTTGGGCTTCTGGTGTAAAAACCTATAATGGCGCGTTGGGTGTTGATGTATTTGGTAAAGATCACCAAACTCTGCTTGAGCTGGCAAAAGCGAATGGTAAAGCGACAGGCAACGTAACGACGGCTAGAGTGCAGGATGCCACGCCAGCGGCACAGTATGCGCATATCACTGACCGTAAGTGTTATGGCCCGCAAGAGACGGTAAAAGGATGTCCAACGGATGCGCTAGAAAATGGCGGGCGTGGTTCGATCACCGAGCAATTATTGGTGGCTCGTGCTGATATCACATTAGGTGGAGGCGCCAAAATTTTCTCCCAGAAATCGGTTGCCGGAGCTGGTAAGGATAAAACTCTGGAACAGCAGGCACAGGAACAGGGTTATCAGTTGGTCAGGGATGCTAAATCACTGGCATCCGTTACTAGAGCGAATCAGAAAAAACCGCTATTGGGCCTGTTCCATGAAGACAATATGGACATTGCTTGGGAAGGACCTAAAGCAGTTTATCACGGTAATATTGATAATCCTCCGGTGACTTGTAAAGTCAATTCGAAACGGAATCCTGATGCGCCGACGTTGGCACAGATGACGGAGAAAGCCATTGATCTGTTAAAAGAGAATAAAAATGGTTTCTTCTTACAAGTGGAGAGCGCTTCAATTGATAAGCAGGATCACAAAGCTAATCCTTGTGGGCAGATTGGAGAAACCGTTGTATTAGATGAGGCGGTGCAAGTTGGCTTGAAATATGCACGTAAACACGGTGATACATTAGTCATCGTCACCGCTGATCATGCTCACTCCAGCCAGATTATTGAAGCTCATATAAAATCTCCGGGGCTGACTCAGGCATTAATCACGAAAGATGGTGGGGTGATGGCGGTTAACTATGGTACTTCTGAGGGCAAAGAACAGGAGCATACAGGTACTCAGCTACGAGTGGCTGCTTATGGCCCTCAGGCAGCCAATGTTGTAGGTCTGACTGACCAGACAGATCTATTCTTCACGATACGTGATGCGATGAGGTTAAAATAATTCAGTCAGGTGGTGTTTTGAATAGTTGAGGAATAAAGAATTAAGGCCGGATATTCTCTGGCCTTAATTTGCCTTAGCAATTGCAACTGACTTGTACTTCACACTTTTTTGTATATGATATTGGTAATCATTATCATTTGACTGGGTGCAACTTATGATCAGGATTAAAGACAGAGAGAGATCGCTTTTCTGGCAGGGTATCACCAGTTTGTGGGGAATAGGTTTATCTAGCTTAGCAGGCATGCTATTCGTCCTCGTCAATCCTGGAATTGAGCAATTCAGAATTGGGGTAGTATTCGCGATGTTGCTGACGCTATTTATGCTGCTAAACCAGAAGTCACGCCATTTTCTATTAATACCATCTGGGTTTGCTGTGTTATGTGCCTTATTGGCTGGGCTACATCGGTTTGGCTGTTTTTGACGTTTTATAGCAGAATAAATGGAGAGAAGTTCGATAAGGAGAATAGACAGATTGGTGCGAAAGGAGGGACTTGAACCCTCACGTCCGTAAGGACACTAACACCTGAAGCTAGCGCGTCTACCAATTCCGCCACCCTCGCAGGTACTGTCATTTTACTTTTTATTGCCTAATTTAATATTGGCCGAATTCAATCAGCGGCTGTCTGATTTGGTGCGAAGGGGGGGACTTGAACCCCCACGTCCGTAAGAACACTAACACCTGAAGCTAGCGCGTCTACCAATTCCGCCACCCTCGCAAATTCAGACGCTATCAATCTGTTGATTGATAGCACGGAGGCGAATTCTAGAGATTTTGTAGCAGACGTCAATCATTATTTATTATATACCCGTTATTTTTCAAGTTGCCTCTTTGTTGGCTGCACTCGGTCACTCCGGTCACTCCGGTCACATAGTTACCTATGCTCCCGGGGATTCACTTCCCTTGCCGTCGCGATGCATCTTGAAATCCATAGGGTAGAGCGTTGCATGATTGACGTAAAAATCATCATCATTCTATTATTTTGTTATCCTATTATTTTGTTATCAAAAATGGCCTGCCCTTGAATCAAGGACAGGCTGAGTCAATTAGAATTTTTTTGTTGCCTGATAAACCTTGAATTTCCCCGTCTGAGCAATGACTTCATGAGTACCAAAAGTTTTATCCAGTAAATCGGGATAAGGTAGGAATGCATTGGCAACAATCCGCAATTTTCCGCCAGGTTTGAGGTGCTTGGGCGCTTGGCGGATCAGATCATCGGTTGCCAGTAAACTGGTTTTTAATCCTTCATGGAAAGGAGGATTAGAGATAATCCAGTCAAATTTATCTTCAAGATTGGAATAAACGTTACTGACAACAACATGACCTTCCAGTTTATTGGCTTTTAAGGTTGCTTTACTGGAGGCAATCGATGCTGCATTAACATCACTGAGAGTCAGTGCTAACTCAGGGTTTTTCTTACCCAGTACCGCTGCCAGAACACCCGCACCGCATGCGATATCCAGTAAATTGCCGGAGAGAGGTTTGTCAAAGGTAGAAAGCAATAAACGGCTACCAACATCTAGTTCATCCTGGCTAAATACCCCCGGTAACGTATTCACTATGACGTTTTCCACCTGATAACTGTTCCACCAGTTATCTTGTTCGAACTGCACTTCATGTTCTAACTGGCCGTAGAACAGGCTGCAACGACGGGCGCTATCGATTTTTCGAAACGTTGCCATGCCGTCCATCAGTTTGTCTACACTACGTACTCCGCTACGGTTTTCACCGACAATGAAAATATTGATGCCTTTTGGCAAAACAGAGAACAGGCTGCGTAATTGAAAGCGAGCTTCCTGCTTACTTTTAGGCCAGTAGTAGATCAGGGTGTCACAACCTTGGGTAAATGCTTTCTCGGCTACTAAGCCAAACCAGGCATGATCATCCAGAGTGCGGATCAGTGATTGCCAGTGATGATATTGGTTAGTGTGCACTCGTACACTGGCCGCATCAATTTGGGTTGCCAGTGTATCCTGAATATCACCGGCGAAGAGCAGGTGATGAGAGCTAAATTGCTCACGGTGACGTAAAATAACTTCACTGGCGGGGGTTAACGCAGACATTTGTCTATAAGCTCCTTCAATGGTTCTGTGCTCAAGTATCAGATAGTGATAAATCTCAACCCAATATTGGCGCAGATCGTGGCCTCTGATAACATGTTACCGATTATTTTTTACAGCAGGTAAATAGATATGGTAACCCGGCGCGACAGGTTATTAGCTCAATTGGGGATTACCCAATGGACCTTACGTAACCCAGCGGTTTTGCAAGGTGAATTAGCTGTTCACTTACCTGATACCACCCGTCTGCTGATTATTACCAATGACCACATTGATTTAACTAATTCATTATTAATGGATATTTTCACCGCTATGGGGTTGGATAAATCCTCTGTTTACTGCATTACAACAAATAATGTTGCGATGTTACTGGAACAGGTTAAGTGCCCATATTGGTTGTTAGGTGTGGATATTACACTATCATGGCCGGGAATTTCTTTGAGAAGCCCGGCATTAAATGATTTATATTGTGATGGACAGGCAAAACGTGCTCTCTGGCAACAGATTTTTCAACATGAACAACATTTCTCTATTAACTCCCGCTGATCTCCCGTCCGCTTTTCTGGTTGAGAAAGCCAGTCATGTGTTCCCGTGGAGTGAAAAAACATTTTTCGGTAATCAGGGGGAGCGGTATTTGAATTATAAGATAGTGATTAATGAACAATTTATTGGTTTTGCAATAACCCAATTGATATTAGATGAAGCAACCCTATTTAATATTGCTATTCATCCTGACTACCAAGGTAAAGGTTATGGTAAGGCATTATTAGCGTATTTAATATCAATTTTGCCGGGTAAAGGCGTGCATACCTTATGGCTTGAAGTCAGACAATCGAATCATTCTGCTATTAGGTTGTATGAACAATCAGGGTTTAACCAAGTCTCTGTTCGTCGGCATTACTATCCTACTGCGACAGGTAAAGAAGATGCCATCATCATGGCGTTGCCGCTGTTTTGCTAAATAAGTGCTATAAAATTGATTGATTGTTTATAACACCAATTTCAGCGAAAATGAGCGCCAATTTTTCATTCACCTACGGGTTTGGCAACGGTTCTCCTTGCGGGGACGCGTCTGATGTTGAGTACAAGCCCGTATATAAAGCAGAAGATTGTTATTGATGTCAAATTCCCCTTTTCAGCAGGAAGTCGCTAAACGGCGAACTTTTGCTATCATTTCTCACCCTGATGCAGGGAAAACGACGATTACTGAAAAAGTATTGCTGTTTGGGCAGGCGATTCAGAAAGCCGGTACGGTGAAAGGTCGTGGTTCAAACCAGCACGCGAAATCTGACTGGATGGAAATGGAGAAACAGCGTGGTATTTCCATTACCACTTCTGTGATGCAGTTTCCTTATCAAGATTGCCTGGTTAATCTGTTGGATACACCAGGGCATGAAGATTTCTCCGAAGATACTTATCGTACATTGACGGCGGTTGACTGTTGCTTGATGGTCATTGATGCCGCTAAAGGGGTTGAGGAGCGGACACGTAAATTGATGGAAGTGACCCGTCTGCGCGATACCCCGATTCTAACATTCATGAACAAGCTTGACCGCGATATCCGTGATCCGATGGAACTGATGGATGAAGTGGAAAATGAGTTGAATATCGCTTGTTGCCCGATCACCTGGCCGATTGGGTGCGGTAAGTCTTTTAAAGGGGTTTATCACCTCTATCTTGATGAAACTTACCTGTATCAGACCGGAAAGGGGCACACTATTCAGGAAGTCCGCGCAATTAAGGGGCTGAATAATCCTGAATTGGATGCCGCGATTGGTGAAGATCTGGTTGAACAGTTGCGTCAGGAGCTGGAACTGGTGCAGGGGGCTTCTCATGAGTTTGATCATCAGGCATTTTTGCAAGGTGAACTAACACCTGTATTTTTCGGTACTGCACTGGGTAACTTCGGCGTTAATCACATGTTGGATGGTTTGGTTAAATGGGCGCCTGCGCCGATGCCGCGTCAGACAGATGTTCGCGAAGTCTCCGCTCAGGAAGATAAATTTACCGGGTTTATCTTTAAGATTCAGGCCAATATGGACCCTAAACACCGTGACCGTGTGGCTTTCTTGCGTGTTGTGTCAGGTAAATATGAAAAAGGCATGAAGCTGCATCAGGTAAGAATTAAGAAAGATGTGGTGATTGCTGATGCGCTGACATTTATGGCGGGTGATCGCTCTCATGTGGATCATGCCTATCCGGGAGATATTATCGGTTTGCATAACCACGGGACAATTCAGATTGGTGATACCTTTACTCAGGGGGAAGATCTGAAATTTACCGGTATTCCTAACTTTGCTCCGGAATTATTCCGTCGTATTCGCTTGCGTGATCCTCTGAAACAGAAACAGCTCCTGAAAGGGTTGGTTCAATTATCTGAGGAAGGTGCTGTACAGGTATTTCGTCCACTGGCAAATAACGATTTGATTGTGGGAGCCGTTGGTATTCTCCAGTTTGATGTGGTTGTTGCCCGTTTAAAAAGTGAATACAACGTTGAAGCTTTATATGAGCCGGTGAACGTCTCAACAGCGCGTTGGGTTGAGTGTCATGATGCTAAGAAGCTGGAAGAGTTTAAGCGTAAGAGTGAGCAAAATCTAGCGCTCGATGGTGGTGATAATCTGACCTATATTGCCCCAACGATGGTTAACCTAAATTTGACCAGTGAACGTTATCCTGACATCAAATTCCGTAAAACACGGGAACATTAATATTTTTAAGGCTAACAACAAGTTAGCCTTTTTCTTTACAAAAATATATGTAACACAAGAATAATTTATAATTTAGTCGGGTAAGATCCATCTTATTTTATAGCGCTTTGCTTTATTTTCCTGTTACTATTTCCTTGGTCTTTGCTGTATTGATGTGCTTATTTCCCGATTTAGCCTCTCAGCTATTGGGAGTGATAACCTGTTTTTAATTCTAATGTAGATTGTGATTCTGCTTAGATTACGATTCTACTTAGGTACAGTACATTGTGTAAAAACACTTGTGTAAAAATGCCTTGTGTAAAAACGGTTTGAATGGCTTTATAGATTCAGAAATCTAACCGGCAATTAAGGAAGGTATAGGATGAAGAATGTTAAATTGGCTCACTTGTTGGTGGCTGTTGCCTTGGGTACTGCTGTAGTTAGCAATAGTGTACTGGCGGAGGAGTCTTTTAAAAATAAAGCGACACAAGCACTCGACAGTGCTGGTCAGAAAATCGATGATTCAATGAAAAACATCGATGGTTATATGGGTGATAGTGCTACCACAGCGAAGATTAAAAGTGAGTTGTTGGCAGCAAAAGGGATCAACAGTAGTGATATCTCGGTAAAAACAGAGAGGAGAGTCGTTTATATTTCTGGTTTTGTGAAAAGCGAGGAACAATCCAGAGAAATTATAGAGATTATCTCTAAAGTGAAAGGGGTCAAGTCGATCCAAAACGGTCTGACCATAAAAAAATAATATATTTTGTTATGAGTGGTTTTTTTCCATTCAGATAATTTTACGTTGTACTAACCGGATATGCGCCCTCACCAGGGGTACTTTTATCAAAATATTGACTACGTAGCACCATAATATAATGACGGATAATAACTTTCCAAGTTATGCTCTCTATCCGTCATTTATTTTCTTGGGGGCTGTGTGGGGAAACGTATACCGATAACGTTGGGAAATATTGATCTATTATCCTATAAATATAAGTCGTCTATTAAATCTGGAAAGGTTGCACTTGTTTGTGAAGGTGGGGGGCAACGCGGCATTTTTACTGCGGGTGTGCTGGATGAATTTATGCGTGTTGAATTCAACCCATTTGATCTACTGCTTGGCACTTCGGCAGGTGCTCAGAACCTTTCAGCTTATATCTGTGGACAGCGTGGATATGCCCGGCGAGCTATCAGTCGATATACAACTAATCCAGCCTTCTTTAACCCTTTGCGTTTTGTACGTGGCGGTCATTTAGTTGATTTAGATTGGTTTGTGCAGACCGCTTCGCAGGAACTGCCATTGGATATCCCGACAGCTTTACGCAAATTTGAGGCTGGATGTGAGTTTTATATGTGCGCATGTCGTTCAGATAATTTTGAACCTACCTATTTCCAGCCTGATGAGAATAACTGGCTGGAAGTGATTAAGGCATCAAGCGCCATTCCTGGGTTTTATCGCAATGGTGTGACTATCAATGATGTTGTTTATTATGATGGTGGTATCAGTGATGCTATTCCAGTAGAGGAGGCGTATCGGCGTGGTGCAGATACCATCGTGGTGATTCGTACGGTCCCTTCACAGCTCTATTACACGCCTGATTGGATGCAACGAATGGAACGTTGGTTGGGAGATAGCGGTCTGCAAAAGATGGTACGGATGCTACAACAACATGCGAAAAGCTACCACCGCACTCAGAAATTTATTGAAAATCCCCCTGATGATGTGCAGATTTTTGAAATTTATCCGCCTGCACCATTAACTGCCAGTGCATTAGGCAGCCGTTTGCCAGCACTTAGTCGGGATTATCACCTTGGGCGTCGTTGTGGTCGCTATTTCCTGGCGACAGTGGGTCACTTATTTGTTGGTAATAAGTTTAATCTTGGTGACTGCTCCTCATCCTATCGGGAGAGGCTTCCCACTTCAAAGGCAGTAGCTCGTGCATGACAAGTCTTACGCTGGCCTCGATGGGGTAACAACGTTGGACATTTCGCCCGCAACTTCGGATTAAAGAAGTTATCGAACGCGGTATTCCCGCCTGTTGCAGCGCGATAGAATCGTATTCTTCATCCCTCAGCCGGGCATCGAGCCCGGCGATAGAAAAGTTGAAGGCATACTGAATATCGATACTATTTTTGATGAAAATTATGTAGATACTTATGCCGCATTGGGCGAGCATTTGTCTTGAGCGATAAAGTGAATTGTTATTACCGCATCTTACGCCACAATGGCATGATATTGGTCAACACATCAGGGGGAGGGCAAGGATCATTCACCTTTGCCATTTTCCACAAACCGGTATGGCTTTTACGGGCAGCATTATTGGACATGAAGACTTGATATAACGAGCCTGTATCGCCGGCATGATTATGGGTATCAAGAAAACCTTTATTTCCCCATCGATTATAGAGGGAGATACTATCGCCTTCTCTGATGTTTTCATTTGGTGATGTGGTTTCACAATAAATAGCCCATTCTAATGTCGCTCTTTTGCGGATATCTGAGGTATAGACTTGATGTATTTCGGTTAATTGTTCATTTTGATCCACCACATCATAATATCGTAAATAACCGCCATCACAGTAATACAGGTTGTGAAGTAAAATAATATCATTATTGATTATTTCACTGCCGACAGATTTTCCTGTTGCTGATTCAATTCTCCAGGCGCCGCCATAAATAGCTAAAGAAGCATCTACGGTTACCACGCTATATTTTGTACCCGGCTTATTACCGTTGCCAAATACACTGAGATACCCGCCGCTCCAGTTCTTGTAGCTGTTTAATATTGTCACGGTATCGCCATATTTAAGTACATTATCCATCATTTCCTCGGAAAATATGTTATACCCGTCATCTTTCAAGTTGCCTCTTTGTTGGCTGCACTCGCTCACCCCGGTCACATAGTTATCTATGCTCCCGGGGATTCACTCCCTTGCCGTCGCGATGCATCTTGAAATCCATAGGGTATATTGCCTTTCAAACAACGGGTATTTACCCTGAAATGACTTTCCCTCCGATTATGCTATATGCTATTAGTGCATAACTTCTGGCATTATTTCAGGGTTAGGTTATTGTCATGAACAGGTTATCTCGCCTTTTATCTGATCCCTTGTGGACCTAAAATAGGGTTGAATTCCTGCACTGTTGAATATTCATAGCAATGGGAGATAGGAAAAGAAAAGATCAAAAAATTAATTTTTATCGGATAGGGATTATTTTGATAATGGTCTGGTTTGGCCTGTTTATTATGTTACTTGCAGATTGAAATCGTGTTTTATCTGTTTTTAGCTTTGTGCCATATCAATAAGGCCTGTATCGCCTTTACGATATATCTGCCGTGGCATACAGAAAAAAGCGGCATATTACCGCTTTAATTTACTGATAGATGTTATCTCTACAGGTGTTGCCAGAGTGGTATATTTTGGCTTTTGATTCACGCTTGTGACCAAATTAACACGACTATGCTGTCATCGTAATTATTATTGCCCCCATTGCTGGCGCCGATAATGGCTGTTCCCGGCTTTTCGTCAAGGGTGTTATAGGCGTAACGGAGTTTGCAGGGTTTGCCGTCGCCTATAATTTCAATGCAGACTTTTCCTGTGCTTGATGAGTAACTTTTAAAGCCCAACACACTACTGACACTTTGGTTGATTAATGTATCGACTAATTGATCGTCAATATACACTTTTATTGTCTGCTGATGAGCCGTATTACCATAGGCTGACAGGCTAAGCTTTATATTGTGAGGTAACTGGAAACAGTGTTTACCTTTGTTATTACTGCCACATATTCCGCCACAGCTTCTATACTCACTACCTAACGAATCGATATCAACCGATATGGCGGCTTGAATTTTTTTGAAGGTGACTCCGTTCCAGTAAGCTTGAATAAAGGAGGGTCCACTATCGATAACCTGAGATTTTGTATTGTATTGGATGTAATAACTATCTTTGAAAAAGTAAATAATAGAACCGGCGGTATTCTTCCATAAAATAACAGCATCGAGGTCTTCACTAAATCCTGCATATTTCCCGGTAGTGCCCCATCGGTCTGAAATAGTTTTTTTATTGATTGTGTGTGAACTGACGGTGTAATCGATGCAATCTTTGCCTTTAAAGAAACAGACAACATCTTGTTTTGTATCCACCCATTCTGTGGCTGCATCTATACCATTTTCAAATCCAGTGCCTTTCAATCCCGGCCATTCGTCAATGATGGGTTTTGGCCCATCAATCACCAAGGCTTTGGCTATATCGAATTTAAGGTATTGAGAGCCTTTAAAAAAATATAATGAGCCATTTAAATTAATCACATCGTCAATATCTTTTTGAAACTCGATAGGGAGACCAGGCCAATCGTTGCTGATAGATTGGGGATAGTCAGTGTCTGCTTTATCGTCTGAGTCGTTATATCTAATGTTTTCTGAGTTAAGAAATAGATAGGTCTTTGAATTCATTTTTTACATCCTTAATAATGGTTAATTTGAATGTCATTTTAATGTGTTTACTCGATTTTCTATTTTCAGATATCACAGCGATATATTTTTTCTCATGATAATGGCCAATTCAACACTACCACACTATCATCATAATTGTCATTGGAACCATTGTTAGCGCCGATAATGGCTGATCCTGGTTTTGTTTCGAGCGTGTTATAGGCATAACGGAGTTTGCAGGGTTTACCCTCTCCTATAATCTCGATGCAGACTTTGCCTGTACCTGATGTGTAGGTCTTAACATCTGTTATGTGACTTATTCCCTTACCGGTTAAGGTATCGACCAATCGGTCGTCGATATAGACATTGATTGTTTGTTGATGAACATCACTATTTACATAGGCGGTCAGGCCAAATCGAATACTTTGGGGTAATTGGAAACAGTGTTTACCGGTGTTATTAATCCCACATGCTCCACGGCATTTTATATTGATATCACTACCTAATACATTTGGATCAACTGACGATATAAGGTGATGATTGATAATTTTATATTTAATAATGTATTGATTTTAATTATATTTCTTGCAATTGATTAGATCGAAAAAATTGGACTGAATTCCCTCCAAGTGAGATCTACTATTTTGAAAATTTATTTAATACGTTGAATGGGGATTTCGAAAAATCTAAATTTTAATAACCAGTATATGGATAAATTAATAGGTTACTGGAAAGATAGTCATTTTTAATATAAATTTATATTATATATTGACACATTTAAACATATACAAAATTGAAATTCTATCATATAAAATAAAATTGATCACTGTTTTATGAATTGATAAAAATTATATTTCTGAGGCTAAGCCACCACTGATTTTTTCATTTATGAATATAAAATGTCGGTAGCGGCTTAACTCTAAGTTAATTCTACACACTGTGTATGACGCAGCATCTAATCATTGAAATTAATTAAACCAAGTGATTGCACTGAATAACCGCAGAGATAGACGCGTATGAATCGATATGTACTGTGCTACCACGTACACTACTCCATTGAGCTTTTATAATAGAGACATTAGACGCAAGAGAACAACGGGTGACCAGTGTGAATGGCATACGTCCATAGGATTCTGGACTCTTATTATTGTAAGTAAATCCACCGAAAGCCAATTGTTCGCCTTTATCAGTTACAATAATAAAGTTACCTCCAGGAAAATTGTTACCTGAAGCGTAGGGAGTTGGTATATTTAATGTGATTAATGCTGTTAAGCATGGTGAATTCGAATACTTTGAAACATTAAGTTCCAAACCAGGTATATCAACATAATTTTGGCTTGATGTTTGCAGGGGATTGCTACGTGGATCTATTGATGTAAAAACAATTGCCATAATTAATACTCCTAGGTTAGTTATTTTCGTTTTTTCTTATTTAGATCCCTCTATAATGCTTATCCTAATTTTTAATTTATACAAATCACCTTATCATAGGATTCTATTATTTATCTCTTTAAAAATTAAACAAACATCACTGTTTTTTATTAATAAAGTTCATGGCTCAATTAAATAGATAGGCAGATTCGACTAATAAGTGCAATTTTTCAGAAGGGCGGTCAGTTGCTATAGTAGGCATCTTTCTCGCCAAAGGAAAATGCACTATGGCCTATACACAACTGACCGAAACAGAAAGATACCAGATT